>NZ_JACGAR010000002.1:0-129003 GCF_020137585.1 Campylobacter sp. RM12654 | reverse complement strand
GTTCTTTAAGATGTGGGATTAAAATATCGTTTAAAACGGTTAAAAAGCCCATCATAAAAAATAACGCTGTTAAAATAACAAGCGAAAATGAGTTGTTTTGCGTTCTCATAATAATCCTTTGATTAATTTTAAAAAGCTCATTTTAAAATAATTTTTAACATTTTTAATAACTTTTTGTAAAAAAATTCAAAAAGTGTGTAGTTTATACACATTTTAATGTTAAAACTGAAGATTTTAAAGCATTCACATCAGCTAAATCGTGAGTTACCATAATGCAAGTTAAGTTTAAATTGTTCAAAAAATCCAAAACAAATGTCCTAACACTAGAGCGTAAATTAGCATCTAATGCACAAAAAGGCTCATCTAAAAGCAATAATTTAGGCTTTTGAGCAATACACCTTGCAAGTGCGACGCGTTGTTGCTGACCACCGCTTAAAGTCTTAGGATAAGAATTAAAAAGATTTTTTATATCTAAAGAATTTAAAATATCTAAGGCAATTTGTTTTTTATCTTTATCTTTTATACCAAACATAACATTTTCTAATACATTTAAATGTGGAAATAAAGCATAATCTTGAAATAAAAATCCTATATTTCTTTTATAAGCTGGAATTTTGCTAATATTTTCATTATCTAAAAAGATTTCTCCTTGTTTTAGCTCGTTAAATCCTGCAATTAGCTTTAAAATTGTGCTTTTACCACTGCCACTTTCTCCTAGGATGGCTAATTTTTCTCCTTGTTTTAAACTAAAGCTAAGATTTGTAAAAAGTAGCTTTTCGTATCCAAAACTCACATTTTTAAACTCAAAATAATTCATTTTCTTTCCTTAATCAAATTAAATATAACTAATAATATAAAGCAAGTTAATACAACCACAAGTGCAGGAGCACTAACCATAGCAAGCTGCTCATCACTTGCATATCTATCCATCTCAAACGAAAGGGTTTTAAATTCACTCGTAGCAAGCAAACTTGCTAAAGGCAATTCTTTAATTACTTCAATAAAAATCAATATAAATGAACTAAGCAAACTAGGGATTATCAAAACAAACTCAACCTTAAAAAAACCTTTAAAAGGATTTATCCCCAAGCTATGCCTTGCATTAGTTAGTGAGCTAGGCAGTCTATTAAGCCCTGAATTAATTGAATTAAAACCTAATGATAAAAATCTAACAACATAAGCAAATATCAAAATCACAGGACTTAAAGTTAAAAATAAACTCTTATTAATCCCCAAATAAACATAAAAAGAAGCCAAACTTCTATCTATAAAAATAAACATAACAAGCATACAAACAGCTACAACAGAACCAGGAATGCTATAGCCCATATTTGCTAAAGAGCTTATTATTAATTTTGATTTATTGTTTTTAAAGCGTTGATTTGCCGCTAAAAATAAAGCAATTATCAAAATAATCACACTAGAAGCTACACTTAAAAAAAAGCTATTTTTACTAAGTGCAAATAAATTAGCATAATCAACATCAAAATAACTTCTCTTAAACCATATTAAAATGTGAATAACAGGCAAAATAAAGCTAATAAATAAAATTATAAAAAACAAGCTAAGCACAATTATTTCGGCTTTTTTGCTAAGTTGTGTCCTTGTTAGTGCATATTGTTTTGAGCCTAATTCATAAGGTCTTTGAGTGATTTTTTCAATAAATAAGATAAAAAATACTATTAATAATAAAATCACAGCTAATTTAATAGCAGCATTTAAATCCCCATATCCAATCCAAGCTTTGTAAATACCTGTACTAAATACATGCAGACCATAATAATTCGGCGCTCCATAAGCATTAAGCGTCTCCATAGCACACAAACTTGCACCAGCTACAATAACAGGTCTTGATAAAGGCAAAATGACTTTAAAAAATATCTCAAATTCATTTTTACCTAGACTTCTTGCACTATAAATTAAACTAGAAGCAAATCTAGCTAAAAATCCCCTTGTAAGTATGTAAGTATAAGGAAAAAACGATATTGAAAATACAAAAATAACTCCATAAATATTCATCATATCAAAATGGATTTTAATATTAAATGTATCTCTTAAAAATATATTAAACCAAGAAAAATAAGAGAAAAAATCAGCATAAACATAGGCAAACAAATAGCTAGGAATTGCAAAAGGTAAAACCAAGCAAAACTTAAAAAATTTCCTAAATCTAAACTCATAAAAACTCTCAAAATAAGCTAAAAACACCCCAATAATCGTAGAAAAAATCAGGGTAAATAGCACAATAATTCCTGTATTTTTTAGATATTCTACTAAGTAGCTATCAAATAACACAGCCGTATTTTCTTTAATCGGCTGTGTTATAAAAAATATAATATAAAAAATAGGAATTAATATTATAAATAATATCAAATAAGCTAAAAAATCGCTTAATCTTCTCACTTCCATAAAGCCTTATCAGCTACTACTTGAGCGGTTTCAAGATTTTTTGCTATTTCGTTAAAATCAATTTCACTTGCTTTAAACTCACCCCATGATTTAACTACATCAGCAGGACTTGCTTCGCTATTTACTGGAAATTCGTAATTTGTTTGAGCTAAAATCTCTTGAGCTTCTTTGCTTACTAAAAACTCCATTAAAGCGGTTGCTTCTTTTGCATTTTTAGCATATTTTGTAATACCTGCTCCACTTATATTTATATGCGTTCCACCATCGTTTTGATTTGGGAAGAATATTTTAAGATTTTTGAATACTTCTTGTTCAATCGGGTCTTTTGATACTGACATTCTACCTAGATAATAGCTATTCATAATAGCAATTGCCCCTGTGCCACTTACAATTGCTTTTGCTTGGTCTCTATCATTGCCTTTTGGCTCTCTTGCAAAATTAGCAACTAATTTTTTAGCCCAATCTTGAGTTTGGTTAAGCCCATCTTTTGCTATCATAAATGCTATTAAATGGCGATTATATGAAGCTGTTGATGAACGAGTTAAAACCTTGCCCTTAAACTTCTCATCAGCTAATGCTTCATAAGTGCTAAGGTCTTTTTCGTTAATTTGTTTTGGGTCATACACAAATACTCTAGCTCTATAGGTTACTCCTGCCCAAGTTTTGTCTTTATCACTAAATTTTGCAGGAACTTTTTCATCAACTATTTTTGATGAATAAGGTTGTAATAAGCCTTTTGATTTTGCTTTGTATAAATCCCCAGCTCCAACTGTCATAAACAAATCAGCTTGAGTATCTTTGCCTTCTTGCTCTAGTTTAGTAATAAGTGGGTCAATTTTATCCTGAACTAAATTAACCTTGATGCCTGTTTTTGCTGTAAATGCGTCAAATACGATTTTATCCGAATCATAATGCCTTGAAGTATAGACATTCACCACACCATTTGCCAAAAGCACACTGCTTGCTAGAATTGTTAAAGCTAACTTTTTCAATTTTTCTCCTTAAATAATATTTTAAAGTATTGAAATATTAGCAAGAAATTTATAACAATTATTATTTTTATTTTTAAATAAATTAAAAATTACTATCAATAATACTAAATTGCTGAATAATATTTAATTATAATAAAATAAGATACTTGAAAAAAAGGAGAAAAAATGAAAAAAATATTATTAATCGCATTAATTAGCGTGATTGCTTTTTCGCAAGATTATTATAAAGAAGCTTTAAAATATCACAAATGTTTAGGCGTTGAATGTGATTTAGAAAAAACAAAAGAACTATACATAATCTCTTGTAATGAAAAATCATATAAAGCTTGTAATAATTTAGCAACTAT
Source organism: Campylobacter sp. RM12654 (assembly GCF_020137585.1). Taxonomy (NCBI): domain Bacteria; kingdom Pseudomonadati; phylum Campylobacterota; class Epsilonproteobacteria; order Campylobacterales; family Campylobacteraceae; genus Campylobacter; species Campylobacter sp. RM12654. Next base: position 125,255 of record NZ_JACGAR010000002.1, on the reverse strand, counting down.
TTATAATGAAGAAAACAATCCAGATAGCTTACAAAAGGCTGAATATTATTATAAATTATCTTGTGAGTATAATAACAATGATGGAATTTCTTGTGGGAATTTAGGTATATTTTATTCTAATACTTTAAAAGATGATATTAAAGCAGAACCATATTTATTTAAAGGTTGTAAAGCAAATATAAAAGACGCTTGTATGCAATTAGCCTTCGTATATATAAATACAAATACTAACTTAGATAGAACCGCTAAAATATTTGAACATTATTGCAAGTTAAATGACCAAAATTCTTGCTTTAATTTAGGGCAATTATATTTATATAATGATAAGATGAAAAACAAAAAATTAGGTTTTGAAAATCATTTAAAAGCTTGTAATATGGATAATGCGATTTCTTGTAAAAATATAGCTATTTTGTATGTAAAACATAATAATTTATTTAAAGCGTTTAAATATTTTAAAAAATCTTGCGGCTTAGGAGAGCAAGAAGATTGCAAAAAAGCCTTAGGTATTGTTATATATTTTATTAAGAATTTAAAGAACTAGAAATAATTCTAGTTCTTTTTTACTTATTTACTAAGTGCTTTGCCTAAATCAAACGGCCACGCTTGATAGCCTGTTGTATCTTTTAATTGGATTTCAACGCTAGGAGTAGTTGAGCCATATTTAAATTCCATAATGTATGGATTTGGCGCTGAAGTGAATGCTCCATTTGCTAAATCAAAATTAGCTCCCGCAGTAGCCGAATACGCAAAAATTGAGTTCTTATCTGCATTATATTGAGCTAGAGAAGTTACAGGGCTATACCATTCATGACCTCTTTGTTTGCCGTATTCCCAAACTTGTTCAACGCTCATTTTTTTCTCATCTATTTTATAAACAACTGCACGAGAGTATTTATCAGTTGGAAACGCAGGTTGTTCCATACCACGACTATCTCCGTTATCAAATACGGTTATATAAGTAACACCTTTTTTACTTAATTCATGAATTCTATAAGCTGTGTGTTGAGTCCAAGTGAAGTCAAATCCACCTTCAGGATTTTCATATCCTGGACATTTACTATATTCATCATCACACTCAATTTTTTTACCTTTATTATCTACAGGTTGTAATAAGTATTTTTTAAACTCATCTTTCCAACCTTTGTGAGCACCTAAAATCCACTTGATTTTTTTATCACGACCAATTTTTACAACCGCATTTTGATGGCGAGATGAAATGATAATACTATCATCACTTGGGTCATAACTAACGCTATTTACATGAGCCCAGTTGCGACCTGCTCCAGTTCCAACAATATCTCCAAACTTATCACTACTATCAAGTTTTGCTAATTCTTCAGCACTTAAAGTTTGACCTGCTTTATTTGCATCAATATTTAAACATACTGCACCTTGGTCAAGAACTTTTAATGCTATATCTCTATATGGGTCAAGTATTTCGTATAATCTCCAATCATCAACCACATTACCATCTCTATCAATTTCTACGATAACATCTCTTACCGTTCTTACATTTTTACCATCAGGGCGAAGTGTATTTGCACTAGCAACTCTTAAAAAATAATTTCCATTAGCTGCAACATCAAGTTGGTGTGAATAATCAATATAGTTTGCAGGTAAGCGACGATTGAAAATCTCTCTTCCCATTATGTCGTATTTTGCATATCTTTGACCATATCCCCAAACTAAAGCACCATCAGTATCTTGTTTAAAGCCCATCATAACACCAGCCATAGTTGAGCTATCAAGGTCATAAATTGGAGTAGCTAACATATACCATCTAACTTCTCCTGTTGTATCAATGATAAAGTTTTGCGGATAATAATTCCATTCTAATGCCCCACCTGTTGGGTTATTCCATACTACTTTAGTTCCTGCTCCACTTTTTTCTTCAATATTATTTACAAAATAAAGTCTATCTTTAAATTCTGGGTCAATTTTATTTACTTTAGCTTCACTAAATAATGCAGCTTTTTGGAATTTAATTCCACTAGCTTCTACATAAATAGCACTAGCATACATTTCATAAACTTCGTTTTCTACTCTTTCTTTTTTGCCATTTGCTTCTTTTGTATAGCTAACCTTAACCGTATTGTAATAATTAGGATATAGTCCAAAAACTGGAATTCCACCGTGAGTTAATAAAAATTTATTAGCAACATTATATTTTAAAGGAACTCCGTTTTCCTTAGGAACAATTTCAACGCTAACATCGCTTAATTTATAACCACCATTTTTAATAACTGCAGTAAGTGGAGCGATTTTATAAGGGTTCATTACTAATTCACCGATTTTGCCTTGTTTGTGATAATCAGTCTTAGCACCACTAGCACCACCTATAGCATAAGCACTTGTTGAAAGAATTGCAGCTGCTGCAAATAAACTCAATACCTTTTTCATTTTAATCTCCTTTAAAAAATTAATATATTCAAATTCCAGCTGCCATTGAAGCAATTTTTGCTGCTTTAATAGCATTTCCACTAAAAAATAAAATCAAAGTAACAGCTATTACAATAATAGCACCAATCTTTGCACATTTGCAAGGTTTTGATATAAAGCCTATAAACATTGCTAAAAGTGCAACAAAACAACATACAAAGCATAATAAACATGCAATTGCCATATTCATAAAATGCAAACTAGGTATTAAATACCAACCTTGCGAATAAAATCCATCTTCAAAATCGCCCGCTTCAGTTCCTACAAAAAATTGTTGAAAAGAACTTAAAGTAGCATAAGCATCTTCAGGCACGATAGGATTATCAAGACCACATTCTCCAGTAGGTAAAAACCAACCTGGTGCTAATTCGTGTAAAGGCAATGCAAAAGGATATATTGGAATTTCTCTACAACCTTGCACTCCACCAAAAGCATTTGCATTATGCACTGCTTCGTGAATTTCATTTAAAGTTATACAAAATCCAAAACCTATTAAACAACCATAAAAACCTAAAGTATATCCAATAATTCTAGTTAGTTGATGTGGATAAATAGCTGCTATTATGCCACCTATTGCCATTACTATCATTGCATATCTAATATATACGCATTGTTCGCAAGGCTGCATATATAAATAATCTTGAAAGAAATAATGTGCTACACAAGTAAGACCTAGTGTAACAACAACCATTAATATCCATAAAAGCCTACCTTCTTGTAGGCTTGTTAATTTATTAAGAAGCTTCATAGCAAAACTCCTTACATACTAAGTAATTCTTTAATAACCTCAACTAAAGCTTCAGGCGAGCCAATTTTTGAAATATTTACTTCATATTTTCCATTAACTACAAAACCTGGAGTTCCGAAATTTTTTGAAATAGGGTCAGCGATTTCATAAGAAGCAATGATTTCTTGAGCCTTAGGAGTAGCTAAAAACTCATCTAATTTTGCTTTATCAATTCCTAAAGCTTTTAGACCTGTTTCATAAAATTTATCTGGCTCAGCACCATTTCCCCATCTTTGATTTTTCTTAAAATAAGCTGAAAAATAAGCATCACTTACTTTATGGTGTAAGCTATGTGCGTCAGCAACTTTTCTTCCTGCTTTTTCATCTTCATTTTGTGCATAAGCTAAAACTTCAGCAGCTTGCTTGCCATAATCTCCCATAGTTTTTACTAATAAATATCCAACTTTTACATCAGGGAATGCAGCTTGGATTTTTTCCATAGTTTTTGCTTTATGATGTGAATAGCAATGTGTGCATCTATAAGACCATACTTCATAAACTGAATTTTGAGCATTTGGGATAGGAGTGCTTAATGTAATGTATTCATTACCTTCGCTTAAAGCAAATAAATTACCCCCCCATTAGCATAGTAGCTAAAACCAATGAACTTGAAACTTTTTTTAAGACTTTCATCTTAATCTCCTTAAATTAAAATTATATTTTTATTTTAATTATTTAATTTTAAAATAAACTGAAAAATTATTTTAAATTCTAATAATTATTATTATAAAATCCATACTATTTATTTAATTTATAATCACTTTAAGTATTTAATAAAATAAATTAATTAATCTAAAAAATTAAGCAAATAAAATAGCATTTAAACTATAATTGCTTAAAGGATTAATATGAGTAGAAATTATGGGGTAATTTTAGTTTTTTTAGGTGGAATTTGCTGGGGATTTAGTGGTGTTTGTGGAGAATTTATATTCTTAAAAAAAGGCTTAAATGCTGATTTTCTAGTGCCATTAAGATTATTATTTGCTGGAATATTAATGCTTTTATTTTGTTTAGTAAGAAAAATCAAAATTAATTTTTTAATTTTTAAAAACACAAAACACCTATTTACATTATTAATATTTTCATTTTTCGGCATTTTTATGTGTCAATATACATACTTTTACGGAATTGAATTAAGCAATGCTGCAATTGCTACCGTAATTCAATATACAGCCCCTGTTTTTATAGTGCTAATCGTATGTTTTGAACAAAAAAGATTTCCTAACATATATGAAATTCTAGCTTTAATTTGTGTATTATGTGGAGCTTTTTTGCTATCAACTAATGGTGATTTTAATAAATTTGTAATATCTACTAAGGCTTTAATTATATGCTTTTTATCATCAATTGGAGCAGTTTGTTATGCAATTATTCCTAGAAAAATTAATATGATTTATTCTCCTTTGCCTAATTTAGGTTTTGCTATGCTTATTGCAGGAATTGCTTTTTGTCTATATCAAAAGATTTGGGAATTTGAAGTGCAAATTGATTTAGAATTAATACTTGCTATGTTAGGAGTAATTGTAGTTGGAACTACTATGGCTTTTGGTTTTTTTATGGTTGGTTTGCAAGAAATAGGAGCAAGTAAAGCTAGTCTAATATCATCAAACGAACCATTGGCTGCTGCAATTATTGGATATTTATGGTTAGGGACAAGCTTATTAATCGTTCAAATAATTGGATTTGCTTTAATTATGATTGGTATTTTAATAACAATGTTAAAAAAGGAAAAATCTTGAAAAAATTATTAATTCTTATGAGTTTAATCTCTTTTACTTACGCACAAGATTGTAGCGCTTATTTTGCTAGCCAACAAATACAAATGGATAGAAAGATAGAAGAATTAGACGAAGCAAAACAAGCATTAGAAAGCTATAAGGCTGCTTTTTTAGCTATTCAAAAAGAAAAAGAAGAAAAAAACTTAGCAATGTTAGAAGAGATAAAAAAAGAACAAGATAAATTAGATGAAATTAGAAACAATAATGCAAAAATTTTAGCCGAAATTAGACAATTAAAAAATGAAATTACAGAAAATAAAATAAATAAAGTATCAAATGCCTATGCTAAGATGAAAGATGCGGCGGCGGCGGCTATTTTAGAAACAATGGATGAAAAAGAAGTTATAAAAATATTTTTAAGTCTTGAAGCTAAAAAAATATCATCAATACTAGCAAAAATGACCCCAGCAAAAGCAGGAGAATTAACAAGATTATTAAGTGAAAATAAATTACAAAATTAATTTATTTTCTTATAAATTCGGTTTATCTAATATTTTTTGTTTAATAATTAAATATGATATTAGATTTAGCATATAGGTTTTAATTAAGATTATTTTTAAAAATTAATTTAAAACTTCGTTGTATTAGAGTTATAAAAAGTTTTTATAAAATATTTTTTTAAGTTTATTTAGTTAAAACCTTAAATTACTTTCAATGCTAATTTAATTTCGTGCGTTTTATGAAGTTTTATAAAAATTATATGTGTTATTTATATATTAGTTTTTATACTTTTAAAAGTTATTTAAAGTCCCATACATAAAGCTTTAATCTATTTTATAATCAAGTAAATTTTTAAAAAATTGCTACTTATATGCAATATATCTACTTCTTAAAATATTTGATTTTAAATTCTTTAGCAATATTATGAATGATATGTAATAAGAAAAATTAAAATAGGAAATAAAAATATTTCCTATTTTGTAATCACACTGGAATTACTCTAATGTTTGGACTAAGATTTTCTTGAAGAATATTTTCAATAGCATATAATGTCCCAGTGCTTCCACTAGAACAGCCACTACATGCGCCTAGATATCTAATGTATAAATCGCACATTCCATCGCTACTTTTTTGAATATCAATTACTTCTAAATCTCCACCATCCATATGTAGCATTGGGCGAATTTCAGTATCTAATAATTCTTCAACTGCTTTAATTTGTTTTACAACGGTTAAATCATCAAAATTATCGCTTAAATTAGCTTTTTTCAAGCGTTCTTTATCCATTTCAGCTCTAGTTTCAGCCAATATATCAACCAAATAATACTCTCTTTTTTCATGGCCACCAGGTCTTACACAAGATTTGCAAAAGCCACCTGCTTTAGTATATTGAGTAATTTGCTCAACTGATTTTAAATCATTTAATTTTATTACTTCTTTAATAGTTTTTAGGCTTACTCTAGCACATTCACAAACTATAATCTCATCTTCAAAATCTTCAGGATTAATACCTTTATATTGAGCTGCTGCAGCTTTTATAACATCATACGCCATTACACTGCAGTGCATTTTTTGAGGTGGAACTGCAGGAGTATCAGGGTTATCACGCATTGCAAATTCCACATCTATATTTGTAATTTTTACAGCTTCATCAACACTTTTGCCTATACAAAGTCCTGCCATTGTATCACTACTAGCAATTGCAGTCCCACAGCCAAAGCTTTTAAATTTTGCGTCCTTAATAATATTAGTAGCTTCATCTACTAACCAATAAAGCCTAACAGCATCGCCACAACTTTCAGCTCCAAAATCTGCAACTATTAATCTTGTATTAGTAGCTTTTGCGTCTTCTTCTGTAAGCTCACCCATATGAATTGGATTATTCATTAAATCTTGAACTTTTTGTGAATATTCATCCCAAATTGAACCACTTATTAAATTATTTTTTGCCATTATTTATCCTTTTTAAGCCAGCTTGGAGAATAAGCGTAAGTGCTAGAAATTGCTCTTAAACGCTTAGCTGCTGCTTTAATTTGTTCTGCTGCGTAATCAATTTCACTTTCTGTATTAAAACGACTAAGGCTTAATCTTAAAGCCGTATGAGCTAAATCAGCTTCAGCTCCTATTGCTTCCATAATAGGATTACTCTCAAGAGTTTCAGAAGCACAAGCACTTCCTGTACTTGCTGCAATTCCAGCCTTATTTAAATCCCATAGCATCGCTTCACCTTCAACACCCTTAATACTTGCTAAAATAGTATTAGGAACTCTATTTGCCCTACTTCCTACTACACTAACATCAGGAATTGTTAAAATCTCATCTTCTAATTTATCTCTTAATCTTCTTATATGAGAGTTTTCGTAATCAAGCATTAAATTAGCAAGTCTTAACGCTTCTGCCATTCCAACTATTCCAGCTACATTTAATGTCCCACTTCTACGACCACCCATATGCTCTCCGCCGTGAAGTAATGAAGTAAGTTTTAAACCTTGTTTTATATAAAGACCACCAACACCTTTTGGCCCGTGGAATTTGTGTGCTGAAAATGACGCAAAATCAACTCCTGCACTTCTAAAATCAACTTTTATTTTACCAACCGCTTGGGTTGCGTCAGTGTGAAATAAAGCTCCGTGCTCGTGTGCAACTTGAGCTAATTCTTTAATAGGGAAAATCATTCCTGTTTCATTATTTGCCCACATAACATTCACAAGTGCTGTTTTATCGCTTATCATTGCTTTTAAATCATCAACATTGCAAGTTCCTTCGCTATTTACAGGTAAAGTTTTAACCTTAACACCTAATCTAGCTTCTAAAAAAGCACAGGCTGCACCAACTGCTGGGTGTTCAACTCCACTTATAATGATTTCGTTTTTATCTTTATTTAAAATCTCATCAAAATAAATTCCTTTTAAAACCCAGTTTATGCTTTCAGTAGCACAAGATGTAATAATCACATCATCTAAATCACTCGCTCCTAATCCGCTATATAATTTATTTAAAGCATCATTTAATGCTTTATGAGTAGCTTGACCATAGCGATGAAGTGAATTTGGATTACCATATATATTTTCTAAATACGGCTTCATTAATTCAAAAACGCTTGGGTCTATCATAGTAGTAGCGTTATTGTCTAAATAAATTTCTTTCATAACCTTTCCTTTTCCTAAAGCTTTTTTATCCCTTTTTTAAAATGGGATAAAAATTATCTTTTATAAATAATATTCCAAATTATTAAATGAATTACTATTCTTCTATTCTTATTAAATTAATTTCATCTTTTACAAATTCTTGAACTTGTAATTCTTGCAATAATTTATTGATTTTTGCTTCATTTGCAAGATGAGTTGTAATAAAAATCGTTCTTGATTGATTTTTTGATGGGCGTTGCATTAGACTATCTATGCTAATTTCATTATTGCTCATTAAACTTGTAATTTTATTTAAAACACCTATCTTATCATCTACACTTAATCTTAAATAATATTTAGAAGTTATATCGCAAGTTGATACTAAAGATACCACTGGTAATTCATTATATCCTAGCATTTTACGAGTTTTATTATCAGCTATTTGCATTAAATCGCTTAAAACAGCACTAGCAGTCTCAAGACTTCCTGCACCTGCTCCATAATACAAACTCTCCCCTAAAGCATTATCGTTAAGTAAAATAGCATTCATAGAATTATTTACACTAGCTAAGATATGATTTTTATCTATTAATGTTGGATGAACTCTAATTTCTACCTTATCATTATTTTGTTTTGCAATTGCTAAAAGTTTAATTCCAAATTCAAATTCTTTAGCAAAATAAAAATCATCATTGCTAATCTTATCAATTCCTTGAACCAAAATATCTTCAGGTTTTATATTAACTCCATAAGCAAGACTTGCTAAAATGGTTAGTTTATGTGCTGCGTCCATTCCGTTAATATCTAATGTAGGATCAGCTTCTGCATAGCCTAATTCTTGAGCTTGTTTTAAGGCTATTTCATAACTTAAGCCTTCATTTTGCATTTTTGTAAGAATGTAATTTGAAGTGCCATTTAATATACCTTTAATACAATTAAATTTATTAGCACTTAAACCTTCTTTGATAATTTTAATAATAGGCACACCGCCAGCAACACTTGCTTCATAGCCAAAATATTGATTAGGCTTTAGCATATTTTCAATATCATAACGATAATAAGCAAGTAAAGCTTTATTAGCTGTTATTACATGTTTTCCTTTTTCAAGAGCTTTTTTAATGCACTCATAAGCAAATGTAGTCCCACCCATTAATTCACAAACTACATCACAATCGCTATTTAAAATATCTTCAAAATTACTTGTTTGAGTATAAGGACAATTTGCCTTATGCTCTCTTGTATAAACTAAAGAAATTTCTAATTTTTTGCCTAGTCTTTTTTGAATTAATTCAGAATTTGTTTTGATTAATTTTGCTACACCACTAGCAACCGTTCCATACCCTAATAAAGCTATTTTCATTACATTCCCTTTATATTTAATCCTAATCTAATATTTTCTAGCGTAAAAGCATCTCCTACTATCATATAAGCACACATTTTAGGAACTGCTACATTTAATTCTTTAAAATTATTTTCACTTTTATAAGTTGAAATAAGATTTAAATTCTTATCCAAAAATTCAATCTTTGGATACCAAATATTATTTAAATTTCTATCAATTACGAGCTTAGAAATATTATTAACTTTTATAAAATACGCATCAAGTGGTTTAGTAAGCTCTAATAAATCGCCTTTATTTAATTCAAAATCAGCTTGTATATTTGCTCTGCTAAAATCAAGTTCATAACTAAATTCATTCTGATTTCTTCTAGCATCTATTATATATACCCCTGTCTTTTTTAAAGCTTCGTATAAAGCACCTGGGTCTATACTAAATTTTGAATTAATCGTAAAAGCAACACTAATTTCATCATTATTTTTTACATATTCACTAACTAAATAATAATTAATTCCTATTTGCTCATAAGCTTTTGTAATAGCCTTTAAAAATATCCCTGCTTTTGCCTTTGCGCTAAATTTAATTTGCATATTTGTAGCGTTTGAATAAGCATAAGTTAATAAAGAATTCATTTTTAAAACTTGAGTAATTGCTTTAATATTTGGCATATTTCCTTGCATATAAGACCCACTAGGAAACAATAATCTAAGCTTTGCATCTTTGCTATCATCATTTACTAATTTTGAAGCTATTTCATAAGAAGAAGTAGCATAAGAAAAACTAGCTAATACAAATAAACATATTAATTTTTTCATTATTTTGCCTTATCTAATTTTGTATATTCTTTTTGACTTAAAAAAGTAACTTTTCCATCTTTAAATAAAATATATCTAGCATCATTTGTGCTAGGTAATTCTATCTTAGAACCATCTAACTCAAGAGTGAATAAGTTATTACCAACAAAAATTAAAGAGTCTTGAGTAAAACTAGCACTTTTTACTATCATATAATTTTTAGTTTCTTTTGTTTTTAAATTCTTAACACTAACCCAAACCTTAGAATTTGGACTTAATAATAATTTATTATCTTTTTTAATCTCTACTTTAGGCTCTATAATCTCTGCTTTTTCTTCTTTAATTTCATTAGATTTTACTTCTTGAACTTTAACTTCTTGAGTTTTAATCTCTTGTGGTTTTATTTCAGGAATAAGCTCTACTTGTGCTGGAATTTGAATTGTTTCTTCTTTTGTATTGATTTTACTCTCTTCTAAATTTTCAGGCTTTTTATCTTCTTTTACTTCTTCAGGCTTTTTCTCTACTAAAGGAGTAGCTGGTTTTATTTCTTCTTTTACTTCTTTAATAGGTTCTATTTGAGTTTTGGTTTGTGTAGAATTTTCTTGCTGATTTACTTGCAATTCTTCTATTGGTTTTTCTTGAGTTGTGGTATTTTCTACTACTTCTTGAGAATTTTCATCATAATAATTAAAATAATAAAAAACCCCAGCTATTACAATAATAGTAGCTAAACTAAGATATATAAAATAAGCTAAATTACTATTTGATTCCTTATCAGAGTTATAACCCATTACTTTAGGTTTTACTTTTAAAGAATTTTTTTTGTCCTTAAAATGATTGTTTTTATATTCATTATATTCATTTAACCATTCGCTAAAATCAATATTATATTCACGCTCTAAAATCTTTATATTCATTGCAATATTAACACTACTTAAATTCTCATAATCTTTATTAATTATTGCTTTAATTCTAGCTTCATCTAAGTGAGTTTTTAAAGCTATTTCTTTAACAGAAAAACTTTTTAAATAATCTACTTCATTCATTTATCATCCTATCGCCTAAAATAGCAAAAGCATTACTAACATTTAGGCTATCAAAATTATTTTTCATAGTAATTTTTACTTCTTCATTACAAGATTTAATAATCTTAGAACTAAGTCCATTACCTTCGCTACCCATAACTAAAACCGATTTTGTAGCATATTTTATTTTATTATGCTCTTTAGCATTTTCTGAATTATTTGCAGCATAAAAGCTAAAACCAACTTGCTTAAATTCATTAACCAAGCTTAAAATATCCTTAGTAAATGCTAATTTTAATTCAAGTAAAGCACCAGCACTAGAACGCATAACTGCTTCTATATTAATATTATTTCCTGAATGAATAATCCCATCAAACCCTAAAGCATAAGCACTTCTAGCAATTGAACCTATATTTCCAACATCGCTTAATTCGTGCAATAAAACAATTTTTTCAAATTTTTTAAACTCATTTACATTTGCTAATTCGTATTCGCTAACTTTTGCTAAATAGCCTTGATGATTTCCACCCTTTGCCATTGCTTGAGCTTTAATAAAATCTAACTTATGGATTTTTTTGCCTAATTTTGTAATTTGTCTAAAGCTATCTTTATCTAAATCTTTTGCTAAATATATTTCTTCTATTTTTTCAGGATGTTTTGTAATATAGTGCATTAGCACTTGTTTGCCGTAAATTATCATTTTTCACTCTTTAATAAATTTTCATAATTTTGTTTTGGGCTAAGCCCATTTAATTTACTCAATAATTTCGCTTTATCTTTTAAACTTATATTAAGATTTAAAATATCTTGAGAATTTATATTAGAATTTGAAATAGAATTTTCATTATTTATAACCACTACCCATTCACCTTTTAAATTCTCATTTTTTAAAATATTTGCTAGATTTTTAGCAGTATCTTTATAGGTTTTTTCATACATTTTTGATATTTCTTTAATTAAAAATAATTCTTTATCTTCATCAATTTTTGCAATATCTAATACTAAATCCAAAATCCTTGTAGGAGCTTCATATATAATAGTTGGATAGCTTTGGTTTAGAGCATTTTCTATTTGAGCTTGACGATTTTTTTTGATATTTAAAAATCCTAAAAATATAAATTCCTTATCAGAAAACCCACTTGCAACAAGTGCAGTAATAGCAGCATTTGCACCAGGCAAAACACTATATTTTATATCATTTTCTTGAGCATATTTTACTAGTGAAATTCCAGGATCACTTATGCAAGGCATACCTGCATCACTCAAATAAGCTATATTTTTAGAAAAATCAATTTTAGAAAAATCAAAATCTTTTTCATTGTGTGAATGTAGTGATATGAAATTATTTATATTAAATTCTATATTATATTTACTACTTAATAAATTAAGTAAAGCCTTACAAACTCGCACATCTTCACAAAAAATTAACTCGCAAACTTGTAAGACTTCTAAAGCACGATATGAAATATCGCCTAGATTTCCTATTGGTGTAGGAACGAAATAAAGCATTATTGCATTGAATATTTTTTCTTAAACTTCTCAACTCTACCTGCAGCATCTACAATTTTTTCACTTCCTGTGAAAAATGGATGACAACTTGAGCATATATCTACTCTTAATTCTTCTTTATTTGATTTAGTTACAAAAGTATTTCCACAAGCACAAGTTACAGTGCATTTTTTATAATCTGGATGAATGTCTTTTTTCATAATATTTTCCTTTTTGGCATAAATAAAGCTGTGATTGTATCTTAAATTACATTAAATCTACATTAAAATTTTTGAACTTATGCTTATAATAGCCGTTTTTGCTTTTAAAATATTTGTAATTTTTAAACCTTGAGTTTTAAATAAATTCCTTTCTTTTTCACTAAAACCACCTTCAGGGCCAATTACATATAAACAATCTTTATTAAACTCGCATAAATCATTTTTATTAAAATCAATTAAAACAAAATCATTATAAAGTTTTTTAAGTTCGGCTAAATTATTTAAAATTGTGATTTTTAAAATATCAGCCCTAGCACATTGTGAGCTTGAATTATGCAAAATCTTTTCAAGTTTAGCTAGTTTTTTATCATCAAATTTATAAGATTTTTGAGAAAAATCTGTATAAACTAAAAATAATTCTTCTAATCCTAATTCATTTAAATAAGGTGCAATTTCAAAAATACTATCAATTTCTATCATAGCAAGTGCAATTTTTACACCACTTTTATTTGCTTTAAATTCACATTGTTCTAGCATTTTTAAAATGATTTTATTTCTTTGCATAAATATTATTTCATATTTGTATAAAAACCCATCTAATCTACTTATATTTACTATATTTCCTATTTGTTCTCGCCTAGCTTTAAAATGAGATACTAATTCACTATCTAAAACAATTTCTTCACTACCTGCTAAATCATTAAAATAATAAAACATTGTTAAATCCTGCAATTAAAATAGCAAATAATTTTATAAGCTCTAAAAATAAACTTAATTTTTTAAATTTTAAATATTCTTTGCTTTTTCTATATTTTTTAAATTTAATAAATTGAAATATAGAAATTCCTAAAATTAAAATAACAGCAAATAGCATTAAAAATCTAAAATCATTAAAGCCCTTCATAGCTTCAATAATAATGCCTGTAAAAAAAACACAAACAATTATCGTATAATAAGCAGGCAAAAGCACTCTAATTCTAAAAATATATTTATGAATGTCCTTTAAATATTGTGAAAAAACAAAATATAAAAGTTCTAAAATTATTAAAATATATACAAAAAACAAATGCACACTTATAAAATCACTCATTAAAAACTCCGATTAAAATAATAAAGAATTTGTAACACCGGCAAATATGATTAAAAATATTTTTAAAATCTCAAAAGCAATACTGAATAATTTAAAATTAAAGCTTTTTTTTGCTTTTTTTATCTTATTAAAAATTACAAGCTGTCTAATGCTAAGATAAAAAATCAAAATCCAACTTAAAAATAAAAAAATCTTAAAATTAAAAAATGCCTTAGTAGCTTCAATAAACATACCACTTAATAATACCAAAACTAAGGCTATAATTTGTATTGGACTAATAATTGAAATTCTTGAAATAAATTTATTAATATCCTTACAACATTGAGAAATAAACAAATAAGAAAATTCTAAAGCTACCAAGCAATACACGAAAAACATATGAATGCCAATAATACTCATTAAACTTCCTTTGGATTTATAAAAATCTCATTATTTTTAATTTTTTCAAATAAATTTATATCACTAAAATCTTCTAAAATCGCCTTAGAAAAAGTTATTTCATTTAAATTAATTATAGGCTCATCATTATAAAAAGCATCATCATATTCACATTCAGCCCAGCCTGTTCTAGTCTCATTTAGTCTGATTTTATCTACTCTTACATTCTCATCATTGTGCATTTTTGAATTTTGTAAAATCTTAGAAATTAATATAAAAAACACTATGCTAAGATTTTCTGCACTGATATTACAAGGTAGCTCAACCCACCTAGCTGAATGCTTTTTAATATCATTTACATACTCTAAATCATCGTATTTATAAACACAAGTGCTATGGTCAAACGCATCTATTATTTGCTTAATATTTCCCTTTAAAAGCCCGAAATCATAAACCATTCCCGCTTTATCAAGAGTATTTGCATATAAAATTAATTCTAATTTATAAGAATGTCCGTGAATGCTAGTTTTACATCTTTTTGAACTACAAAACCTAACTATATGAGCATTTTCAAACTCAAATAATTTACCTATTCTCATACACCCTCCAAATCATCATAAATTCTAATATGTATCCTATCTGTATAATTAAAACCATTTTTAATAGCAAATTCTAAAACGCTCTTAGCATTCGCTCTTAATTCATCATTCGTAGCACCTTTTGGCATTAGATAAAAATTAGCGTCTTTATAAGCATTTCTTAATTCAAATAATTCTTGATTATCTTCTAAATCCGCTTTATCTAAAACGATTTTAAAAAACGCTTGTTTTGATAGCTTTAAAATTGAATTAATTGCTTCATAATTTATTCTTTTTTCCTTTGGCATTTTGCTATTTGCAAGTTTTACTCCCATTGCAAAATAACAATTTTTATAAAAATCGTATTCTTTTAAACAAATACTAGCATTAGTCTCAAACTGCACTAAATATTCATTTTTTACCAAATACTCTAAAAGCTCTATAAATTTAGGATTTTCTTGATGAATTAAAGGCTCTCCACCAGTAATTACTATCATAGGTTTATAGCTAAATGAGTTTAATTTATTGATTATATTTTCTAATTTAAATTCCTTATACTCATCGCTAAACTCATTAGTATAAACAGCTCTTAAAGTATCGCAACCAACTAATGTTTTATTATTTTTGCTCTTAACAACTCCAAATCCATAGCAAGAGAAATTGCACCCCGCAAAACGGATAAAATAAGCAAGTCTTCCTGCAAATATCCCTTCACCTTGAATACTTAAAAATTCTTCAACTAATTTCATCATCCACCCGTTTGTGAAAACGACCTAGCAGAGCTTTTATTATCTTCTTCGCTCCATTTATTTTTCTCAGGTTTGTTTTCTAAAACCGTATTTAAAATCTCTAAAGCCTTATTAATATCTTTATTTCTTAAAGCCTTTTTAATACTCATAGCTTCATCAAAATAAAGGCAAGGTATCAAAAATCCTTCCGCACTAAGTCTTAAACGATTGCAGCTATCACAAAAATCGTGCTTGTGTGGATTAATCACACCAAATACATAATCTAACTCATCAATTTTATATAAACTAGCAGGAGAATTTGGCTCTTTCTCAAGTGCATTTATGCTAAATCTTTGCTTGATTTTATCTAGTATTTCAGCTTCTCTTAATCCACATAATTGTCCGTAAGCGTGTTCGTTTTCCATAAATTCAATAAATCTTATTTGAATATTTTTTTCTTTGCAAAACATAATCAAATCAATTAATTCATCTTCATTAATACCCTTTAAAGGAACGCAATTAATCTTTACTTTTAACCCTACTTTTAAGGCTTCTTCTATACCTTCTAAAACTTCTTTTAAAATATCTTTTTGAGAGATTAATTTTGCTCTTTGTGGCACTAAAGTATCAAGAGATACATTTATTCTTACAAGTCCTGCTGCTTTTAATTTTGCCGCTTGTTCTTTTAATAAAAATCCATTAGTTGTAAGTGCTAAATCCAAATCGCTCTTATAATCAATTAGCATTTTTATGAATTTATCTAAATCAGCTCTTACAAGTGGTTCTCCACCAGTTAAACGGATTTTATCTACACCCTTATCCATACATAATTTTGCAAATAAAAATAATTCTTCATAGCTTAATAAATTTTCTTTAGGAACCCAATTAAAAGGAACTTTTGGCATACAATAAAGACAACGGAAATTACATCTTTGAGTAAGTGAAATTCTTAAATAATTTATCCTTCTTCCATACGAATCAATTAACATTTTTAGTCCTTATAAGCTTTTTAAAATAATATTAATTGCTTGTGGGCTTTTGTTTAGAAGTAATGCTATTTCTTCTACGCTTTTACCATCTCCAAAAAGTTTTAAAATCTGCATTCTTTCAGCGTCTTCATTAGGACTTAGCCTAGTGATTGGCTCGTTTGCAAGTTCTAAATTTGCAATTCTACTATCTTGGTTTTTTGTAACTTCTTGAATACTTTCTTGAATAATACCTAAATCACTATTTAGCTCATTAATTCTTTCATCAATAATTGAATGTATTAAAAACTCACAATTTTGCATAATATTATCATTAAAATCATTTTGTTTAGCGTTATTTATCTCTGCTAGTTTTAATTTTTCTACATCTTTTTCAAGTCTATGAATAGATTTATAATTCTCATCAATAGCCTTTAAAACCCCATCTAATTTATCATTTAAATCTCTAAAACTAAGTCTTACATAAACAAATAATAAAACTATAAAAATTATAAATACAATATAAATTAATAAATCAATCCCCATTTTTTTCCTTTTTAATATTAATTAAATTCCTTTGAATATCAGCTACAAATAAATTAAGCCCTTCTGTATCATATCTTTTAATTTGAGTGATTTTAAAAGTATGCTCATCAATTGCACTAACAAAACAAGATATAGTTCTATCAACTAAAACAAGCCTTGCATAATATGTTTGATTAGGTTTTAAACTATCTTCAACACGAATATATTCATAATTTATTGAATTTGAATAGGTGCTATTATCTAATTTTATAAATTCATCTTTTTTAAGATTTTTAATTTCTAATAAATCTTTTTTAATATCACAAAGCATTTCAAAAAACAATTTATCTTCAGGATACATATCCATTTTACTAGCTCTGTGCCTATAATCTTGTAAAGATTTATGATAATTAATAGCATTATATTCTTGTAAAAATCTATCTTCTAATTCCTCACATTCTTGATAATCAATTCTAAATCTTGCTTCATACATAATCATTAGCTAACCTTTAAATCTATTATAAAAAATATCAAAAACACTATGCTAACAATAGCGTTTATATCAAAAAAAGCTCTTTCTATTTTTTCTGTATTTTTTCTCACTATAAAATGCTCTATTATTAATAAAATTCCTACGATTATCAATCCTAAAAATCCATAAAATCCAGCATTTACACTAACTAAAAAAACAAACCAAAACAAAAATGCAATCAAATGAAAAATCGCAGCTATAAATAAAGTAGCCGTTTTACCAAAACAAGATGGTATAGAAAATAAATTATTTGCTTTATCAAATTCTAAATCTTGCAAAGCATACAAGCAATCAAACCCAGCAGTCCAAAAACAAACCGCAAAACATAAAGCAATAGAATAAGCACTAATAGAATTTGTAAGCACAATTTCACCTGCTACACAAGCAAATCCTAAAGATAAGCCTAAAATAATATGAGCTAAATAAGAAAATCTCTTAAATAAAGAATAAGAACCAAGTAAAGCTAAGGCAAAAAAGCTAAGATAAAAGCAAGTAGTATTTATAAAATACGCTAAAAGCACGAAAATTACAGCATTTGCGATTATAAATAAAAGCAAATTCCCACGCCCTACTCTACCATCTACACTAGGACGATTTTTTGTCCTTTCGTTTAATATATCAATATCAGCATCAAGTAATCTATTAAGTGCCATTGCGTAATTTCTAGCACAAACAGCACAAAAAATAGCTAAGATAAAATTAAGCCAAATTGATGATAAACTTAATTCATATAATTTTATAGCGCTAAGCATTGAAATAATTAAGAAAGGTAAAGCAAAAATACTATGCTTAAATACGATTAATTCTAAAATGTTTTTTAATTTATTCATAACTCTTCCGTTTTTAATCTAGTTTATAATATTTTAATTAAGATTTAAGGATAAAGATGAAAAAAATTGCTCTCATAGGAACAACTGCAAGTGGCAAAACAAACCTAGCTCATAAACTTGCTAAAGCTTCAAATTCTATAATTTTAAGCCTTGATAGTTTATGTCTTTATAAAGAATTAAATATTATAAATGCCAAGCCAGATAATCAAATGCTAGAAGAGATTAAATACTTTGGAATAAATCTAATTAGCGTAAATGAAAATTATAATGTAGGGCTTTATTTTGATGAGTACAAAAAGGCTTTAGAATTTGCAAAAAATAATGAAAAAAATCTAATCATAACAGGCGGAAGTGGATTTTATCTAAAAGCAATGCTTGATGGATTAAGCCCTAAAATTAATGATATTAATCATAATTTAAGCCTTGATGAAATCTATAATCTAATGCTAAAAATTGATAAAAACTCAAACATATCAGCAAATGATACTTATAGGCTAAATAAATGGTATAGCATTTATAAAAGTACAAATGAAATTCCTAGCCTTTGGCTAAAAGCAAATACTCAAGAAGCGCTTATTAAAGAGCTTAAAATATACGATATTTTATGGGATAAAGATATTTTAAACGAAAGAATTAGACTAAGGACCAAACAAATGCTTAGCTTAAATGCTTATGATGAAGTTATAAATTTATATAAGATTTATGGCGATACAAAAGCATTAAACTCTATTGGAGCTAAAGAAATAATTGATTGTTTTAATCAAAAAATATCTAAAGATGAATTAGAAGATTTAATCACAATTCACACAAGACAACTAGCAAAAAGACAAAGAACTTTTAATAAAAAATTTAATGCAAAAGTTTTTAATATAAAAAGCGAAGAAGATTTGCAAAACGCATATGAAAGTATTTTAAGCTCACTTTAATAAAAATATTTTTAATTCAAATTCTAAAAAGAATTTGAATTAAAATAAAAATTATTTAAACCAAGATTTAATAGTATCAAATATCCCGTGTTGTTGCTCTTTAGCATCATTTTTGATACCAAAACTCTCATTTAATTTTTCTAATAATTCTTTTTGTTCTGCATTTATATGTTTTGGATACATAATACTAAGTTGGACAAATTGATCCCCTGTTCTTCTTGTATGATGGTTTTTAACACCTTCGCCACTAATTTTTACAAGTTGTTTATCGCTTAAGCCAAATGGAATTTGAATACTAGCTTCTCCTCTAATAGTAGGCACAATGATGGTAGAACCTAAAGCTGCTTGGGTAAATAATATTGGAACATCTATATAAATATCATCACCTTTTCTAATAAACCTATCATCTCTTGCTACACGAAGTTTTATATACAAATCAGAACGCTCATTAGAATTAATCTCATTTCCTTTATTAGAGCATTTTAAAGTTACTCCGTTATCAACTCCTTCAGGAATAGTTACTTCTAATTCTTCTTTTTTATTTTCTTTTCCACTACCTTGACAAGATGAACATTTATCTTTTACTACTTTACCTTTACCGCCACACACATCACAAGTGCTAACCATTTGGAAAAAGCCTTTTCTAATAGCTATTTTGCCCTTGCCATTACATCTTGAGCAAGTAGTTGTAGTTTTACTTGCCGAGCCTGTTCCATCACACTTAATACAATTTGCTTTATAAGAATAATTAACTTTCTTTTTACAACCAAAAATAGCTTCTTTAAAACCTAATTCAAGAGTAATAAATAAATCTTCATCAATTTCTTCATCATCACTATCGCCAAAGCCACCAAAAATATCACTAAAAATATCACTAAAATTTGAAAATCCTTCAAATCCAAAGCCACCAGCACCTGAACCACCATTAAGACCAGCTTCGCCGTATCTATCATATCTAGCTCTTTTAGTGTCATCACTTAAGGTTTCATAAGCTACATTGATTTCTTTAAACTTTTCTTCAGCATCTTTATCGCCTTGATTTCTATCAGGATGATATTTCAATGCCAATTTTCTATAAGCTTTTTTAATTTCTTCAGAACTAGCATTTTTACTAACTCCTAGAATTTCATAAAAGTCACGCATCTTTTTCCTTTTGCAATTTATCATTTATAAATTAATTATTGTTAGAATGGAAAGACTTTAATAAATAAAGGTGAAAAAATGATTAATGTAATTATGATTGAAGACGAAGTGGAATTCGCTGAGTTGATTACAGAGTTTTTAGCAAGGTTTAACATAAAAGTTACAAATTACAGCACTCCTGCTGAAGGTTTAACTGCTAACTTTAGTAATTATGATTGTCTAATTTTAGACTTAACTCTACCTGGAATGGATGGATTAGAAGTATGCAAGGAAATTCGCAAGAAATATGATATTCCTATTATCATTTCAAGTGCTAGAGGGGATACAAGTGATAAGGTTTTAGGACTTGGATTAGGGGCTGATGATTATTTACCAAAACCTTATGAGCCAACTGAATTGCAAGCAAGGGTATCATCACTTGTTAGAAGATACAAAAAAAGCTTACTACCACCTGAAGAAGAAGTAAGCACATTATTCAAAGTTGAGCATGAAAAACATGAAATTTACTATGATAAAAAACCACTAAGCTTAACACCGGCTGAATATGATATATTAAGTTATCTAGTGAAAAGACATAGCTATTCAGTATCAAGAGATGAGCTAGCTAATAGCTGTAGGTCATTAAGAGAAAAAGATAGCAAAAGCTTAGATGTAATTATAGGAAGATTAAGAAGTAAGATAGGCGATAGTTCAAAAGACCCTAAACATATATTCTCTGTTCGTGGTATTGGTTATAAGCTTCTTGGCTAATGCTGTTACACTCTATTCTTAGTAAGCTAATAGCAGTTTTTGCTATTAGCATTATACTTACTATTACAGCTATTATACAAATAACTCAATACTCCAATAAGGCTTTAAGAGCTGAAAGTATAAGTAGGCTTTATTTTGCAATATTAGCTATTAATAAATTGTATGCTAGTGGTGCTGGTGTAGAAATTGATAAATACTTACAAGATATTGATTTTCAAGAAATTACAGATAAGCGTTTTATGCGTGAGCTTTGCACAAGCAATGATAAGCCAATAGACCATAAAACTAATTTTGGACTAATTCAAGGAATTGTTTATAAAGACAAATATTATTTAAAACTCATAAATCAAAAAAATAATTCATTAAAAGTTTATGAAAACACCCACAATAATAATATAAATGATGGTTTAATTAAATTATTAATATCATTAATTATTATGATGTTTTTTGCTTCTTTAATATATTGTTATAATTTAATTCAACCATTAAAGGGTCTTACAAGACATATTAGGGATTTATCAAACGGAAAAAATAGCAATTTTTCTTATTATAAAAATGATGAAATAGGATTATTAACTAAAGAATTTAATAAAGCTACTAAAAAAAATAATGAATTAGTATTGGCAAGAAGATTTTTTTTAAGAGCAATTATGCACGAGTTAAAAACACCTATTGCTAAAGGAATGTTTGCGGCAACTATGCCAGAAAGCGAAAAAAATAAAAAAATCTTAATAAGTGTATTTAAAGGTATGAATGCTTTAGTAAATGAATTTAAGCAAGTAGAAGAAATATTATCTAAAAACCATGAAGTAGTCTTAAAAGAATATTCGTATTCATATTTATTAGAGCAATCAATCAGTGCTTTATATTTAGATAATTTACAAATTATTGATGTAAAAATGAACGAAGATAGAACAATAATAGTAGATGGAGCTTTGTTTATAATATTAATTAAAAATCTATTAGATAATGCTATTAAATACTCAAGCAACCATAAGTGTATAATTGAATTTCAAAAAGACTATATTAATGTAAAAAACATAGGAGAAGAAAAAGACTTTAATACAGAAGAGTATTTTAAACCATTTGCAAGGGGTAATGCAGAGCAAAGTGGATTTGGATTAGGACTTTATTTAATAAAATATATTTGTGATACTCAAGGATTTGAGCTTAAATATTTTTACGATGATGGCTATCATAACTTTAGGATTATATTGTGATACATTTTGATAATTTATGCAAAAGCATAGGAAAAATTCAAGGAATTGGCAAAAAAACTTCTTTAAAAATGGCTTATTATTTGTGTTATGAAAATAAAAATTTATTAGAAGAACTAATGAATTCTTTAGAAAATGCTAAAAAAAATATAAAAGAATGTTCTATTTGTGGTTGCTTAAGTGAAAATGAACTTTGTGATTATTGCATAAATGATGAATTAGATAATACAATTTGCTTAGTAGAAAGCCCAAAAGATGTATTTTTTATAGATGAATGTAAAGTATATGAAGGTAGATATTTTATACTTTCAAAAACCAATGAATACTATTTAAAAAAATTAGAAAAAATGATTTGCAAATACAATACAATAGAACTGGTTTTAGCCTACACACCAAGCGTTAGCACGGATACGGTGTGCTTTTATTTAGAAGATTATTTTAAACACTACAATGTAAAAGTAAGCAAAATCGCTCAAGGCGTTCCAAATGGTATTAAAATTCAAGATATTGATATTCACTCTTTAAGTAGTGCAATTTTAAATAGGGTAAGTATTGATGGGTAAAAAAACTATTATATTATTTTCATTATTAGCCTGTATTAGCGTAATATTAAATAGCATAGATGTTTATATTACACTTGATAAAAACTATCAACTAAAAGACAATGAAGGCACTAAAAATATCATCGCAAAACAAGCAAAAGCAATAGTAGATAAAATAGATAATTATGCAAAAAATCTTCCAAATTCTTTAAATTATAAAGAAAAAATTAATCTAATCAAAAAAGAAATTAATACGATTAATTTTGATAATTATCAAGAAAAAGCCTATGCTTTTAATGAGTTAGGATTTTATATAGCTCATTATTCTAAGGACTATGAGCATCAAAATATTTTTTTAGAAAAAGACACAAATAATAAATTTTATATAAAAGAACTGCTAGCAAAAATAAAAGATGAAGGATATACGAAAGCTAATATTTTTTGGACTAACTACTCAATAAGACATATAATAACTTATATCAAAAAAGATAAAAATTTAAATGTATATTATGGTTGCACTATTGATTTAGATAAAATTAAAAACTTTAAAAAAATAAAGGCAAGTTATAACGATAAAGAAAAAATACTAATTATTTTTAGCACATTATTTATTATTTTTACAATCATATGTTTTACTCTTATACAATATAAAAAAACAAGGAAAAAACAATGAAATTTATTATAAATATTTTAATATTTTGCGTATTAGCAATTGCAAATCCACTACCACCAAATGAAGCATTTAAATTCCAACTTGAAAATAATTCTCAAGCAAATTTTATAAAACTTAATCTAAATCCTGATATTTATTTATATAAAAACGAAATAAAAGTCTTATTAAACAACGAAAATATCACAAATAAATTTGACTTAAGCAATGCGGTATTAAAGGATAATGTTGAAGTCTTTTACAATACTTTAGAATTTGATTTCCCAAATTTTACATTAAAAAATAATGACAATATTAAAATTTTTTATTTAGGTTGTTCTACTGAAGGATTATGTTATCAACCACTTGTAGCGTCTTTTAATTATCAAAATGATAAATTGGTTTTAGAATACGATAACAAAGAAGCTTTAAAACTAAAAAAAGAAAAACAATCTACACAAAACGAATATGAAAGCAAGCTTTTAAATTCTTCATTTTTAATAAGTATTTTAACTTTTTTTGTATCAGGAATATTATTATCTTTAACACCTTGCACCCTACCAATGATACCTATAATATCTAGTATTTTGGCAAAAAGTAGTGGTAAAAATCCAATAATTTCAAGCATTATTTATGTATTAGGAATGGCTATTAGCTATACAATAGCAGGAATAATAGCAGCTTTAGTAGGAAGTGGAGTTCAAGTATTTTTTCAAAATCCAATTGTAATCATTCTATTTTCTTTAATTTTTATAATTTTATCATTATCAATGTTTGGCTTATTTGAACTAAAAATGCCTAACTTCATTGTAAATAGCGTAAATAAAAAAAGCTCAAAATATAGTGGAATTATCGGAGTATTTTTAATGGGGGTCTTAAGTGCTTTAATAGTAGGACCTTGTGTAGCTGCACCACTTGCTGGAATTTTAATTTATGTAGCAAATAGCAATGATGTATTACTTGGAGCTTTTTCATTATTTTTTATGAGTATAGGTATGGGAATTCCACTAATAGCAATTGGTTTTGGTTTTAAATTTATAACTGGTTCTTGGATGCAATATGTTAATAAATTTTTTGGATTTATTTTATTAGGAATAGCAATATTTTTCTTAGAAAGAATAATAAATGAGAATATTACAAATGTCTTATATGCCTTACTTGGTATTAGTTTTGTAGTATTTTTTGGCTTATTTGAAAATACTAAAAATAAATTCTTTTTATTTTTTAAAATTATTTTAGTTTTAATATTAGCTTATAGTTTTATATTATTAAACAAAACTTTTAATCCAAGTAATAATATTTCTCAACAGAATTTAGAATTCACACAAGCAAAAGAAAAATTAAATCTAAGTTCAAAAAATATTGTATATTTTACTGCTAGTTGGTGTGAGAACTGCAAAGTTATGCAAAATACTACTTTTAAAGATAAAGAAGTTATAAATGAGTTGAAAAATTACAATTTAATCAAAATAGATTTAACTAACCCAAACCAATTTGAGCAAGAAATGGCAGAGACTTATAAGGTTTTTGGACCACCAGTTTTACTTGTTTTAAACGATAAAGGCGAAGTGCTAAAACAAATAATAGGATTAGTTGATGCAAAAACTTTATTAAAAGAACTTAATTTTTAAAGCTTAAATTAATTTATTTTTGTATAATATGAGCTTTTATTTTAAGGAGATTTAATGCAAAGAACTTTATCAATCATTAAACCTGACGCTGTTAAGAAAGGTGTTATAGGTCAAATTTTAAGTCGTTTTGAAGCAAATGGCTTAAGAATTGCAGCTATTAAAAAGCTTTATTTAACAAAAGAACAAGCAGGAGAATTTTACGCAGTTCATAAAGAAAGACCATTTTATAAAGATTTAGTTGAATTTATGACTAGTGGTCCTGTTGTAGTATCTGTTTTAGAAGGCGAAAATGCAGTTGCTAAAAATCGTGAATTAATGGGAGCAACTAATCCAAAAGAAGCAGCTAAGGGAACAATAAGAGCTGATTTTGCTGAAAGTATTGACGCAAACGCAGTGCATGGTAGTGATAGTTTAGAAAATGCTAAAATAGAAATAGAGTTTTTCTTTAATAAACTTGAAATAAATTAAAATGAAAATTGCTTTTAGTAAAATTAATTCGGTAAAATACCCTTTTAAGTTAGATTTTGATAATTTAATATTAGAAGGCTTTTTAAAGAGAAAAGATAATAAAATAGTTACACTAGACGCAATTTTAGTAGGCAATGTAATTCATTATTGTGATAGTTGTGCTGCTGAAATTGAGATTGAAATTAATGAAAAAATTAATTTAGATTTGAGCGATGGTGTATTTAAAGATGAAGAAAACGAATTAAGCGACACTATGGAATTTTATGATGGTGAAATAGACTTAATTGAAGTATTAAAAAGCGAATTAGCTTTATATTTAAGCGATTATTTTTATTGTCAAAAATGTAAATAAGGAGAATAACATGGCAGTTCCAAAGAGAAGAGTTAGTAAAACAAGAGCAGCAAAAAGACGCACTCATTACAAAATTGAGCTAGTAAGACCAATTAAAGATAAAGATGGTAGTTGGAAATTACCTCATAGAATTAATCCAACAACTGGCGAATATTAATACCTATGATAAAAGTTGCTGTTGATGCTATGGGTGGAGATTTTTCTTTCCCCCCAATAATTAGTGGAGTTATAAAAGCGTTAAAAGAAAAAGATAATTTTAGCGTTATTCTAGTTGGGGATGAAGAAAAAATAAAAAGTCAAATTCCATCAGAATTATCAAATAGAGTTGAATTTGTTCATACCACCGATGTTTTTGATATGGATGAAAATTCTACAGATGTTTTAAAACGCAAAGACAGCAGTATTTATAAAGCAGTTGAATTAGTAAGAAACCACGAAGCAAATGCAGTTGTTTCGGCTGGGCATAGTGGTGCTACAATGAGCCTTGCAACCCTTAGAATAGGTAGAGTAAAAGGTGTTTTAAGACCTGCTATCGCAACTTTAATGCCTACTTTTAACGGCAGGGTTTTGGTATTAGATGTAGGTGCTAATGTTGATTGCGAAGAAGAAAATTTATTACAATTTGCAATAATGGGCGAAGCTTATGCAAAAGAAGTAATGAATATAAAAAATCCTAAAATTGCACTACTTTCAAACGGAGAAGAAGATTGCAAAGGAAACAAACTTACAAAAGACACACATAAATTATTAAGAGAACATTTAAGCAATTTTATAGGCAATGTTGAAGGCGGACATATATTTGCCGGAGAATGTGATGTAGTAGTTTGCGATGGATTTACTGGAAATATATTATTAAAAACTGCAGAAGGTGCTGTAGGCATTTTTGCTAAGTTGTTAAAAAATGAGATTAAAAAATCATCATTGTCAAAACTTGGTTATATGCTTAGCAAAGGTGCATTTAATGCTTTAAAACAGCATTTAGACTACGACCAATATGGTGGAGCTCCATTATTAGGAATTGATGGATGTGCTATCATTAGCCACGGAAAAAGCAATGAAGAAGCTATAAAAAATGCAATTTTTCAAGCTTTAAAATTTGCTAATTCAAATGTAAATAAAGTGATTGAAGATGAAATTAAAAGCTTGCATTAAAAGTATTGCTTCGTATTTACCAGAAAAAACACTAACAAATAAAGATTTTGAAAGTTTTTTAGATACAAGTGATGAATGGATATTAAAAAGAACAGGAATTAAGCAAAGATATATTGCTAGTGAAACTGAAAATACTAGCGATTTAGCATATAAAGCAGCTATAAAAGCTATACAAAGAGCTAAAATTCAAACTAATGAGATAGATTTAATAATAGTAGCTACATTAAGTCCTGATTATTTTACTATGCCATCAACTGCAGTAGTTGTAGCAAATAAACTTGGATTAAAAGGTGTAAGTGCATTTGATATAAGTGCTGCTTGTTCGGGATTTATTTATATGCTTGAGCTTGCTCGTTCTATGGTTGAAAGTGGTGCTAAAAAAAATGTATTAATAATAGGAGCTGAAAAAATATCTTCTGTTCTTGATTATACAGATAGAACTACTTGTGTTTTATTTGGAGATGGCGCTGGAGCTTGCGTTGTAAGTGCAAGTGAAGGTAAAGGAATTATAGATATTCATACAGGAAGCGATGGAGAATTTAAAGATTTATTATGCACTAAGCGTTCAAATCAAACAAAACAATTAGAGCCTATTAAACTTGAAATGAAAGGCAATGAAGTATTTAAGGTAGCTGTTAAAACATTATCAGATGATGTGTCGTATTTATTAGATAAAAACAAACTTAAAACAAGTGATATAGATTTATTTATACCACATCAAGCAAATCTTAGAATTATCTCTTATGTTCAAGAAAAACTTGGCTTAAGTGATGAGCAGTGTGTTGTATGTGTTGATAAATTTGGTAATACTTCAGCTGCGTCAATTCCAATAGCTATCAATGAAGCTTACGAACAAGGTCGTTTAACAAATGGCAAATTAATGCTTTTAGACGCATTTGGCGGCGGATTTACTTGGGGTAGTGCTTTAGCTTATTTTGATGGAATTGATTATAAGAATTTATAAATTTCAAATCATATTACTATTTATAAAAGAATTTAATTAAGTATATTTTTGTTATAAAATCTTGAAAGTATATTTATTTAACTTATTAATTAAAATTTTTGCAATATTTTTATAAACTTGATTATTCAAATCTTCTTTATTTTCAAGAGATTTAATATAAATATTATAAATTATTTTAATATTAATTTTAATTTAAGTTTTAAAATGTATAATCCAAACTTATTTTTATTTTAAGTCTTGTTAGCTCAGCAGGTAGAGCATCTCACTTTTAATGAGGGGGCCGCTGGTTCGAATCCAGCACAGGACACCATTTTTTTGATCCAGGTTTGAGACCCTTTCGTCTAGTGGCTCAGGACGCCATTCTCTCCGTTTGGAAACGAGAGTTCAAATCTTTCAAGGGTCGCCATGGTCGCTTAGCTCAGTTGGTAGAGCGCCACCCTTACAAGGTGGATGTCATAAGTTCGAGTCTTATAGCGACCACCATTCATTAAATTCGGTTGCGGCGGTAGTTCAGCTGGTTAGAATATCGGCCTGTCACGCCGGAGGTCGCGGGTTCGAGCCCCGTCCGCCGCGCCATTTAATTTCACTTAAGATAAATCAATTTTCCCAAGTTTTTTAATAGGTCAAATTAATTTTTGTATGAATATTTTCTAACTCAATAATAACTACAAATATTTTAAAAATACATTACTAAAAGCAACAATAAAATATACTTATAAAAACCCAAATTCAAATTATTATAAAACTTTTAAAAATATTAAAATTATTAATTCAAATTCTTTATAAATTTAAACACAAAATATATTTATCATTTAAGCTAGAATTAAAAATGGGGGGGGGTATAATACTTTTTTTAATTTTTTAAAAGGAGTTTTTATGTCTTATGTAGAACAAGTTTTAGGTGCAGATGAAAGCGTTGTTTTAAAAGCCAAAGTTAGTGTTTTTGCTTTTATAGGTGATTTATTTGCTATTTTAATTTTAGCAATTTTAAGTATTGCTATTCATCCTTTTATTGCTATATTTATCATCTTTCTTTTACTTCGTATGTTCGTTATCATTACAACAACAGAACTTGCTTTAACAAATAGAAAAGTTATAGCTAAATTTGGCTTTATTAGAAGAGATACAATAGAGCTAAGATTAGAAAAAATAGAAAGTATCAGAGTTGGTCAAGGAATTCTTGGTAGGATTTTTAATTTTGGCACAATATTTATAAATGGTGCTGGTTCTTCTGCACCTGTTCCTTTTATTGGAGAACCAATAAAATTCAAAAAAAGTGTAGATGAATATATAGAAAATAAATTATCAAAATAAGCCCTATTTCTAGGGCTATTTTTTAAAACGAATATCTTAAAGTTCCGTTTATATTGTAGTTTGTATTATATTTTCCACTAAATGATTTTTCAGCATCTAAGCTAAACTTAGTATTTTTACCTAAGTTAAAATTAGCTCCTACACTTGCAAATCCACGACTATCTTTAAAGCCTTTTTCAACTCTTGTAGTTGTGCCATCGCTTAAAGTTATAGTAGGAGTATTATTTAAATCAAACGCCCCACCAACACTAGCTCTTAAACCAAAAGTATCATTAATATTTGCACCAGCACTTAAAGCAACTTTTGCTGCTCCCATAAATTTACCTTCGCTTTTTAAAGTAACTTTATCATTACCCTTTAAATTAGCCATAGGAACATAGCCAAGGATTAATTCAGCACTAGGCTCAAGATAAAAATCACTTCCCATTCTATATCCAGCCTCAACGCTACCTAAAAATCCACTTCCGCTATCTTTTAAATCGCCTAACCAAACATTATCTTTAAATGTTGATTTATGATGAGTATATCTTGCAGTTGCATCAATAAATAAGCCATCATTACCAACTAAGCTAACATAAGCACCAATGCCGTGATTTTTCACCTTAGAATTACTTGAATTACTTGTGCTTTGACCTATATTTGCCATTACACCTGAATATAATTCTCCATAATTTGTGCTAGTTTGCTTATCTGCACCAAATTGCACTTCATAGTATTTTATTTTAGCACTATCAATCTTACCTTCGCCACCAAAACTTCTAATCCAAATTCCAGCATTTTTGCCATCATTATTTCTTAGTTCGCCCATTCTTTTGTTTAGATTGTTCCATTCACTAACATAAGAATAATAAGTCTGATTTAGCATATTTTTTGCATCTGTTAAAGCCTTAGTATTAGCACCTTTTAAAGTAAGTTCAATCTCATTACCATTAATGTTAGACCCTACTTTAATAGCTTCTTCAATTGCTGCGTTTTTAATATCTGTTTGCGCTTCTTCAATTGCTTTATCAAGGCTAGTTTCACTTGCTACAATCTTGCTTGTATCATTTGCAACTTTATTAGCATTTGCCATTACCTCATCACTTGCAGTTCCTTTTGCAACTTCATTTGCTTGTTGAGCAATTGCACCTACACTTGAGTTTGCATTATCTAAGATACTCTTATCAGCACCACTTTTGCTATCAGCACTAAAATTATCACTTGTCTTACTAGCATCAGCCCTACTTGCAGCCGCATTAACAGGATTTGCTACAACTGAATAATAAATATAATCCTCATCTCCTTGCTTTAATGTCCCGCTTAAGATATTTTTCTTATCTAATGAATATACACTTAGACCATCATAAACTCCGATTTTTGTAACGAAGTCTTCTGCTGTTGCATTTCCATTTCCAATCTTTAATAAAGCTAGTGGAAGATTTGCTAGATTAGTTGCATCAGCTTTGCCATTATTTACACTTAAACCAAGTAATCCTATTTCATTTGCCTTACCACTTGTGCTATTTCTTGCAATCATTGTGCCTAAGAATGTATTGTTTGTGCCACCCATAATAAATGTATTATTACTTGCATTTAAATCATTTGCTAAAATTCTACCTGTAATCTTAGAATTATTCACATTTAATTTATCAGCTTTCATATCGCCAAATACAATAGCGTTATTTAAATTAATGCTTGAATCTTTTGAGATAGGGTCTTTATAAAAATTCGCAGCACTAACTTGATTTGCCAATACACCAGTAGTTAAATCATCGCTAATATCAGCATTACCTATAACTTGAGCTTTGATAGCTGAACTATTGATATTTATATCTTTTGCTTGTAAAAGAGTTGTATTAGCACTCTTATCTAATTTATAAGCACTCTCTATACCTGTTAAGCTTAGATTATTTGAAGCTGCGATATTAGCGTCATAGCTAATCTCTCCGTGATACACTCTAGCTTCTTTATCTAGCCTTTCTACATCTTCAACGATACCACTTAAGCTTAGATTTTTAGCCTTAACATCTTTATCAAATGATGAACTAACAGCATTGATTGAGCCGTAGCTTGTAACTCTTTCTCTAAATAAAGCTTTATTAGCATTTACATTAAACTCTGCGTCTTTTAGATTTGTTCCGTGTGTAAGCTTATTTATAACTGCATTTTTAAGAGTAATTGTTTTAGAACTTGTAGCTTTATCGTTTGCTATGATATTATCTGCATAAGTATTTGTTAGGCTTATATTTCCATCATTTACATTGATATTTGCAAATCTTGACATTGTATTAATTGCATCATCATTGTCAATATAAGAAAATGCAGGATTATACTCTTGATTGCCGTTTTTATCTTTTACTCTTTCGCCACTTTCATCTCTTTTTTCTTCTAATAAATTTCCTAAAGCTTTTAAATCGCCCTTAGCAATATTTACATCACTTGTAAAACTTGAGTTATTAGCATTTAAATTACCTTCTGTAATATAAACACCGCCTGTATTTTCAAAACTACTAACAATAGTATTTATATCGCCTTTAGTAACTTTTACAACCCCATCTCCACTCATTTCAAAACCAGTTGTATCAATACCACCATTAGCTATCAAATCTCCAGTTTCCATCTCTTCACTATCTACATATTTTAAAGCATCTTTATAAAATGTAGTGCTATCAATATCATGAGAATTTGAAGTTGCTGCTTTAATAAGTGGTAAGAACTTTTCTTCATTATTCATTATCTCATCAAGTCTCTTCATATCTTCAGCACTTGCTATTTTTTCGCTATTTAAAAGAGTTGAGAAATGCTTATTCGCTAATTCTTTTTGATGAGCTCCACTTATGAATTTTCCATCAGTTTCTACATTACCATTTATTTTTGTTCCATAAATTTCTATATCACCTTTACTCTTAACTCCCTTTTTAATGTCCGAAAGGATAAATCTAGCTTTGCCGTTTTGATTATCAATCGCACCTTGAAAAGTTGTGTTAAAGCCATAGAATGAATTATTTGCACTTGCTTTAGTATTTGCTGTAACTTTACCTTTTACAATAGAAGTTTCAAATTTAACTAAATTAGAGCTTGTTATATCTCCACCATATAAATCACTTGTTTGTTCGCCATGTTGGATACTAGGCTCTCTTGCTATGTATGGTTTATCATTTCCAACTGGTGTTCCCATTACATATAAATCTTTAGCACTTACGCTACCATTTACATCAGCTTCAAGTAAAATTACATCTCCATTGCCACTAATAGCTACACCACTGCTACTTTCAATAGCACCTTCATCTAAAACAAATAAATCATTATTCTCAATTGTAGTTCCTACAGATTTAATTTCTATATTTGATACATGCAAACCACTATTGTTTGTAATTTTTTTACCTTCTGCAAGATCTATTTGAATTCCATCAATCAAACCATTGATTTTGTAGTTTTTATTGGTATTTAAAAGTTTTTTAAAAAAACCTACTTTCTCTTCTGTAAATTCTGGGTCAATTAAAGCACGATTAAAATCAACTAGGCTTTTATTATTTGTAAAACTACCTTTTAAAATGTGTTCTTTATGAACGCCACCACCTTCATGGTCTAATAAAAACGCTCCATTATTTACAATATCACCTGTAATTGTTTTAAGACCTATATCTTCTTGAAAAGTTGCTTTTCCGTAGTTTTTAATAGTAATATTTTCAGCAATATCACTTGTAATTTTGTAGTAGTCTTTCTCAGCTTCTGCGTGAGTAGCTTTGTTTAACTCTAAAGCGTTTAAGCTAGTGCTAAGAATTAATGCACTTGCAACTAATGAGAGCTTAAATACCCCCCCCCCGTAATGTGTCTAGCCATGACATCTCCTTAAAAAAATAATTTTGCCTAAGCAAGTCGTGATGATAATTTATATAAATTAAATATAACTTAAATTATGTTTGATTATAAAAAATAATCAAACATAGAATTTCAATTTGCATTATTATGTAATTTATGTAGCATTTATGGTTTAAGTTATGTAATATTATTGTTTGTGGTTGTATTTTATAAATTAAAAAATATTATTGAAAGTTATAAAAATTAATCTTGTTTGATTTTTACTTTATTATTATGGATTTTTTCAATTTTTACAATTTCACCTTCTTTTAAGGTTAAATTATCAGTTGTTTGCCAAAATGAGCCTTTATAATAAATCATACCATTTTTAACAACGCCTTCGCCTTGAGTATTTAAAAAATCATCGTCATAATTCTCTACTTTTTTAGTTTTAACAAAAAATTTAAAAATTATAAGTAAAACAAGAGATATAACAGCAATTAATATTATTTGTAATTCTAAATCTAATGGCTTTATTAAATTAATTGCACCGACAATAATAAATCCTATAGCAAAAAATATTATATAAAAACTACCGACTAATAATTCTAAAATTCCTAAAAATATTCCTATACAAAGTAAATATAGGCTACTCATTTTTTGCCTACAAATTCTTTTAATACACTTAAAGCTCCTATTAATTCAGTGCTTTCATAAGGAACTAATATTTTATCTTTATTTTCACTTTTTGCTAAAGCTAAAAATGCTTCTACTCTGCCTTTAGCTAATAAAAATTCAGCTGCATTAATGTTTTGTGCCATTGCTTCATTTATGTTATTCATAGCTTCTTTTTGACCTTGAGCTAATGCAATTTGTTCGTATTTTTTAGCATCAGCCATTCTTTCTATTGCTTCAGCGTTTAAAACTTGCTCTTGCTTTAATGCTTCAGCGTTTTTTATAAGTGCTACTTTTTGTGCTTCAGCATTTAATTCTATAGCTCTTTTTTCTCTTTCAGCTTTCATTTGCAAATTCATTGCTTCTTCTATGCCACTAGGAACTGAAATTTCAGAAATTTCCACTCTCATAATTTTTACACCCCAGTTATCAGCAGCATCTCCAAGTGCAATTTGTAAAGCACTATTTAAACTATCACGACTACTTAAAGTATCATCAAGATACATACCACCAATCTCGCCCCTAAGAGTTGTCATAGCTAAATTTGATATAGCTTTTTTATAATTTTCAACATTATAAAATGCCATTTTTCCATTTGTTACTTTTAGAAAAACTATCCCATCAACTAAAATATTTACATTATCTTTTGTAATAACTTGTTGTTTTTCTATATCTATTAGTTGCTCTTTAATAGTAATTATTGATTTAACCATATCAATAAAAGGAAAGATTAAATGAAATCCTCCGCTTAATTCTTTGTGAAATTTACCTAATCGCTCAACTATTACAATATCGCTTTGCGATACTATAATTATAGACTTTATTAAAATGACTATTATTAAAGCTAGTAAAACTCCAACAAAAATTAAAAATTCCATCATCTCTCCTAATTTCAATTAAATAAACATATTACTTAAATTAACATTTGCATTTTTAGTTAAAACACGCTTTCTATATACATTAGAAACTTCGCTCTCATCTCCAACTAAAAGTGCATTTGTAGCACATACAGCAGCACAAATAGGCACTCTTCCTTCGCTTATGCGGTTTTGTCCGTAAAGCTCTCTTTCTTCATCACTATTTGTCTCTTCAGGACCTCCTGCACACATTGTACATTTATCCATTTCGCCTTTAATTCCAAATGCTCCATCTCTTGGAAATTGTGGAGCACCAAATGGACAAGCATATAAGCAATAACCACAACCAATACATTCTTTTTTATCGTGTAATACGATACCATCTTCACGAATATAAAAGCATTTAACAGGGCAAACTTGAGCACAAGGTGCATCAGTGCAATGCTGACATGCTATTGTCATTGATACTTCTTTGCCTTCAATACCATCATTTAAAGTAATTACTTTTCTTCTTTTAATACCAACAGGAACTTCATGTCCGCTTGAACACGCAACTTGACAAGCAAAACAACCAATACAACGATTTTTATCAACAAAAAACTTCATTCTAGCCATTTTTATGCCCTTTCTATCTTGCAAAGTCCAGCGTTAAATTCGCTAATTTGTGTATTTGGATCAAAACCATAGTTTGTAACCGTATTTGACATTTCGCCTATTGTATAAGGTTTAGTGCCTTCTGGATAGTTATGACTTAAATCAACTCCTTGTAAAACACCAGCGAAGTTGTAAGGTAAGCAAATTCTATCTGGAGTTACACTTCTATTGTGAATACATTTTACTTTAATCTTAGTTCCTTGCGGGCTATGTATCCACATCATTTCTCCATCGCCAATATTGTGTTGCATTGCAAGCTCTGGATGAACATTAGCAAACATTTCAGGTGTAATATCAGCTAAATACTTACTAGTTCTCTCAAGCATACCAGCACCACTTAGATTTACTAAACGCATTGAGCTAATGATAATAGGAAAATCCTTGCTCCAGTCTTGTTTTTGTTGCTCGCTCTTAAACATTGTAGTAACACGGAAATTTGGAGTTGTTTGGTCGTCAAATGTTGGATATTTTTGCACCAAATCCCATCTTGGTGAATGCACTGGCTCTCTATGTTTTGGAATTTGGTCGCTAAATTCCCAAACTATAGTTCTAGCTCTTGCATTTCCTAAGCAACAAGCACTTTTTTCACGGCATTTTTCTAATATAATTCCTGAAATATCTGTGCTCCAAGAATTACCCATTAATTCTTTTTCTTCATCACTTAATGTAATACCAAATACTTGCTCAATATTATCTTTTTTAATTTCAGGATAACCACCTTTAACCTTAGAACCAACAGGAGTGAATGAATTATCAGCTAACTGACTAACTCCATTATGCTCAAGTCCAAATCTATTTCTAAAGCCCATTCCACCTTTTTCATAAGGCACATTTGGGTTCCATAAAATAGCAGTTCCAGGGTGTTTTGCATCCCACACAGGCCAAGGTAAGCCATAATATTCGCCTTTTACATCTCCACCAATACCCATTAAAGTATCAGGGTCAAAATTAGC
Organism: Campylobacter sp. RM12654; assembly: GCF_020137585.1. Taxonomy (NCBI): domain Bacteria; kingdom Pseudomonadati; phylum Campylobacterota; class Epsilonproteobacteria; order Campylobacterales; family Campylobacteraceae; genus Campylobacter; species Campylobacter sp. RM12654. The sequence continues at coordinate 88,660 of NZ_JACGAR010000002.1, read as the reverse complement.
CCAATTTGCTTGATGTTTTCTTAAACGCTCTGCACTAATACCACGAAGACCAATTGATAATAAACCATTACTCATTTCTCTTGTAGCATCATCAGGCCATTTTGCATCAACATCATCAGGAATTACCTGAACTAATTTATGATTTTGAAGTTCAAGTTTCATACCACGAGTATATTCTGTATAAAAGCCAAATTTCTTAGCAAACATAAACATAATCTCTTGGTCTTCTTTACTTTCATAAATTGGTTTTACTACTTGGCTTCTCCATTGCATAGAACGATTTGTAGCTGTTACATATCCTTCTGTTTCAAATTGAGTTGAAGCAGGAAGTATATAAATTCCATCAGGGCGGTCTGCTAAAACTGCAACTTCATTTACAAATGGTTCAGCAACTACTATTAAATCAAGTTTTTTAAGTGCTTCTTGAATTTTAACAGTGTGAGCCATAGAAGTAATTCCAGTTCCTTGAACCCAAAGAACTCTAACAGGAGCATTTGAATGAGTTGTATCTGTGCCATAAGGAACTACGCCTTTAACACCTTGCCACCAGCGAGATAAACTAAAGCCTTTTTCGTGCATCCATTTTTTGCCACCATTTGCACTATCATCTACGAAGCGTTTTTGCATATCTTCATAGCTAACTCCCCAAAAATTGCAAAAATGTTTCCAAGCACCTTCTGCTAAGCCATAATAAGCAGGAAGTGTGTCTGCTAAACATCCCATATCTGTTGCACCTTGAACATTATCGTGACCACGAATAATATTAGTTCCACCACCAGGTTTTCCAATATTTCCTAACACTAATTGTAAAATAGCTAAAATACGAGTATTTGAACTACCAACTGAATGTTGAGTAATACCTAATGACCAAAATAGTGTAGCAGGTTTTGTAGTCGCAAATAATTTTGTAACTTGAATTAGAATTTCTTCACTACATCCGCAAATATCAGCAACTTCGCTAGGAGTATATTTTTTAGCTTCTTCACGAATTAAATCAACTCCATAAGACCTATTTTTGATTATTTCTTTGTCTTCCCAACCATTTTCAAAAATAAGATTTAACATTCCATATACAAATGCAATGTCAGTTCCTGGACGAATTCTTACATAAATATCAGCATGAGCTGCACTTCTTGTAAAAATAGGGTCAACTACGATTAAAGGAGCATTATTTCTATCTTTAGCTTGTAAAATATGCTTAAATCCAATAGGGTTTGCAACTGCTGAGTTTGCACCAAACATAATCATACATTTTGTATTACCTACAACATCACCAAAGTGATTTGTCATAGCGCCATATCCCCAAGTATTAGCCACACCGGCTACTGTTGCGCTGTGTCAAATTCTAGCTACGTGATCTATTGAGTTTGTTCCCCAAAATGCAGCAAATTTTCTAAAATAATATGCTTGTTGATTGTTAAACTTAGCTGAACCTAAAAACATTACGCTATCAGGACCGCTTTCTTTTCTAATATCTAGCATTTTATCGCCGATTTCATTTACAGCTTGTTCCCAGCTAATTCTTTCCCATTTACCATTAACTCTTTTTAATGGGTATTTAACACGACATTTTGATTTGGTTAAATCAATTTGGTCAATTCCCTTACAGCAATGACTTCCAAGTGAAATTGGATGGTCTATTGCGTTATTTTGTCTAACCCAAACACCATTTACTACTTCAGCTTCTATACCACAACCAGCACTACAAATAGAGCAAACTGTGCGAACACTTTTACTACCTTCATAAGGCATTTTAACTTTTTCATCTGCCTTTAAGGTTGCGTTTGTCGCACCAAATGCGGTAGTGCTTGCACCTGCAACTGCTGCAAGTTTTAAAAAGCTTCTTCTACCTAAATTACGCATTTAAATCCTTTCTATAAATTAATATGCAATTTTATAAAATTTTTCCCAGTGAAGGGTCTTTGTATATAACACTTCTTTTTTCTTTGCACGACCAGATACTACACCAGAGCTATTATTTTCGCTACTTGTTGCTGCATTTAAACCTACGCTAGCAACAGCACAGGTAGCTCCAGCACTTAATGCTTTTTTAAGAAAAGCTCTTCTTTTGTTCTCCATGGCTGCCTCCTTACTAAAATTTTAAAAAGTAACCTAAATAATACATTATTGCCTTAAAATTAGGCTTAAGAAAATAAACAAAATTATCTAAAAAATAATATTATGATAATGATAAAAAGAGTCGGTTTTGATAAGAAAAATTAAGATAAAAAAACACCTATTTTTTAAAAATATTTATGTAATAACATCTAGCATTGCTTGTGGTAAATCTACATTTTTAAATATTGCTAAAGAAAATGAAATATTTTGCATTAGTGCTGATGAAATTTCTTCAAAAGTTTTTTGCTACAAATGGAAACAAATTCGTAAAAAATTAAATATTTCAAATTCCTATTTCAAATTCTTAAAAGAAAAAAAACAAGCAGTAGCAAATGTGATTTTTAATGACAAAACAGCTAAGAAAAAATTAGAAAAAATAATGCACTCAAAAATCAAAAAAGAAATTCTCAAAAAAATCAAACAAAATAAAAATAAAATAATTTTTGTAGAAATTCCCTTGTTTTTTGAAAATAACAATTATAATTTTTTGCTTAATAAAATTGTGATTTATTGCCCTTATGAATTATCTTTAACAAGACTTATGAATAGAAATAATTTAACAGAATTTGAAGCAAAACTAAGATTAAATTCTCAATTACATATAGACAAAAAAATAAAATTTGCAAGTTATTTAATCAAAAACGATGGTAATTTAGAAGATTTTAAAGATAACTCGCTAAAACTTATTCAAAAACTAAAGGAAAAACATGGAATTTCATAAATACTACGCAAATGGAAATGATTTTATTATTTTTCAAACTGATAATTTAGATGAAAATTATTTAAGTAAATTAGCCATAAAATTATGTAATAGACATAGTGGAATAGGTGCTGATGGGCTTATTGCAATCAAAAAAAATGATAAAGATTATGATTTTACTTGGGGATTTTACAATCAAGATGGCTCAAAAGCTAATATGTGTGGTAATGGTGCAAGAGCTGCGGCACATTTTGCTTATACTCAAGATTTGGCAAATAAAAATATGAGTTTTTTAACTGGTGCAGGGATTATTAAGGCGACAATTTTTGATGATGATTTTGTAGAAATTAGACTAACGAAAGCTAAGGTTATACACGAAAATTTAGTGGAATTTCAAAATGTATTTTGCCTAATTGATACAGGTGTGCCACACCTAGTAACTCTTGATGGAGTGCAAAACTACAACGAAGAAAATGCTAAATATTTAAGAGAAAAATATGATGCAAATGTAAATTACGCAACTTTTAAAGACGGGGTTTTGTATGTTAGAACTTATGAGCGTGGAGTTGGAGAAACTTTAGCTTGTGGAACTGGAATGAACGCTTGTTTTTATTATGCTAGAATGCTTAAATTAGTTGATGAAAAGGCTACTATTTATCCAAAAAGCAATGATATTTGCGAAGTGAGTTTTAAAGATGATTATTTATATTTTAAAGCACAAGTTAAAAAAATTTTTAGCACTACGCTTGATTGTTAAATAATTTTGCTAGTATTTTGATATTTTTTGATGTAGAAGGGATGATGAAATTACAATATACTAATGATATGTTAAGCTTACAACAAGCTTTAAATAACGCAACTTGCGGAATTGGTTGGGAAAAAGGTTATACAAAGGAAAATCACTTAATTGATTTTGCTCGTTGTATTTATATGGAATGTGCTGAACTCGTTGATTCTATGCCTTGGAAACATTGGAAAAGCATAGATGCTAGTTGGGATTTAGAAAATATTCAAATTGAATTAGTTGATATTTGGCATTTTATTTTAAGCCTTGCAATTATGCAAAATCAACAAAAAGAACTTATAAACACGATTTCAGAATTTAAATTCAATAAAACAAATAAAAATTTAAATGATATTTTAGAACTTTCAAGAGAATTAATTCACACAAGTAGTGCAAAAGAGCTAAACATAACGCAAATTACAGAAATATTTTTAAAGCTAATGTGTAGTTGTGAGTTAGAATTTACAAGACTTTATAAAATCTACATTGGTAAAAATGTCTTAAATAAATTCCGCCAAGATAACGGCTATAAAAATGGAACTTATAAAAAACTTTGGAATGGTAAAGAAGACAATGTAATCTTATATGAACTACTAGAGCAAAATGATATAAACTATGATAGTTTGTATAAAAATCTTAATGAAATTTATAAAAATTTAAAGGATTAATAATGGAAATAATAGGATATTACGATAAAGATAAAAATATTTATGATACTTTAAGCACTGATGGAGCAGGACTTGAGCCAATTTTCTATGATGATAGTCCTATGGCACTTGAAATCATTCGCCATAGCTGTGCTCACCTTTTAGCTGAAGCTATTACACAATTATATAAAAATGCTAAATTTTTCGTAGGACCTTGCGTTGATGAAGGTTTTTATTATGATTTTAAAGTAGATGAAAAAATCAGCGAAGAAGATTTAAAAGTAATTGAAGATAAAATGAAAGAGCTTGCAAAAAAAGGCTCTCCTATGATAAAAAATACAATGAGCTATGAAGCTGCTTGCGAAAAGTTTAAAAATGATGAATTAAAACAAGCAGTTTTAAGTCGTTTAAGTGGAGAAATTAGCACATATTCTCAAGGTGAATTTACCGACTTATGTCGTGGGCCACATTTACCACACACCAAAATGCTTAAGAATTTTAAATTAACAAAATTAGCAGGTGCTTATTTAGGCGGCGATGAAAAAAATGAAATGCTAGTTAGAATTTATGGTATCGCATTTGCAACAAAAGAAGCTTTAAAAGACTATCTAACAATGATAGAAGAAGCTAAAAAAAGAGACCATAGAAAACTAGGAAATGATTTAAAATTATTCACATTTAGCGAACAAATTGGTGGCGGCTTACCATTATGGCTTAAAAATGGTGCAAGAGTTAGAAATAAATTAGAGCATATTTTATATAAAGCTCATAGAGTTAGATTTTATGAGCCTGTTCGTGGCCCTGAATTACTAAATTCTAGCGTTTGGAAAACAAGCGGACATTATGCAAACTATAAAGAAAATATGTATTTTACTAGAATTGATGAGCAAGAATACGGAATAAAACCAATGAACTGCGTAGGACATGTATTCTGCTATAAAAGTGAAGGTAGAAGTTATAAAGATTTGCCTATTAAATTCTTTGAATACGGAATGGTTCATCGCCATGAAATGAGTGGGGCTTTACACGGGCTTTTAAGAGTTCGTGAATTTACTCAAGATGATAGCCATATTTTCTGTATGCCAAGTCAAATAAAAACCTTAGTAAAAGAGATTTTAGATTTTGCTAAAAAAATTATGGTAACTTTTGGATTTGAATGGGAACTAGAAATCTCAACAAAACCTGAAAAATCAATAGGAAGTGATGAGATTTGGGAAGTTGCTACAAAAGCTTTAATGGAAGCTTTAGATGAAGAAGGTATTAAATACGGAGTTGATGAAGGTGGTGGAGCTTTCTATGGTCCAAAAATTGATATTAAAATCCTAGACGCACTTAAACGCAAATGGCAATGTGGAACTATTCAAGTAGATTTTAACCTACCTGAAAGATTTGAGCTTGAATATACAGACGAAAACAATGAGAAAAAACGCCCTGTAATGCTTCATCGTGCTTTACTTGGAAGTTTTGAAAGATTTTTAGGCATATTGCTTGAACATACAGCAGGAGAATTACCATTCTTTATAGCTCCAATTCAAGTTATGATTTTACCAGTAGGTGAAAAGCATATTGAGTATTCAAAAGCATTACAAAAGGAATTATTAGAGCTTGGAGTTGATGCTGATATTAATGAGAAAAACGATACTTTAGGTAAAAAAATAAGAAATGCAGAAATGTTAAAAGTGCCTTATATAGCAGTAATCGGAGATGAAGAAATAAATAATAATCAAGTAGCTTTAAGAGATAGAAGAGCTAAACAACAATCAACACTTACAATGGAGGAATTTTTGAAACTAATTAAAGAAAAACAAAACGAGGTAGTATTTTGAGTAAAGAAAAAGATGTATTGTTAAATGAAGAAATAGATTTAGCAGAGGTTAGATGTATAGGTGATGATGGAGCACAATATGGCATAATTAGTAGCGATGAGGCTAATGCACTTGCTAATCGTTTAGGGCTTGATTTGGTATTAATCGCAAAAGATGCTAAGCCACCTGTTTGTAAGATTATGGACTATGGCAAGTTTTGTTATCAGCAAGAAAAAAAGCTAAAAGATGCTAAGAAAAAGCAAAAGGTAGTAGAAGTTAAAGAAATCAAACTTTCTGTAAAAATTGCTCAAAATGATATTAACTATAAAGTTAAACACGCTATTGAGTTTTTAAAATCAGGAAAGCATGTTAGATTTAGAGTATTTTTAAAAGGTCGTGAATTAAGCAATCCACAATCAGGCGAAGAATTACTTTTAAAAATTTATGAAGAAATTAGCGATATTGCAAATATGGATAAAGCACCTTTATTTGAAGGTCGCTACATTAATATGCTTTGCACCCCAAAAAGCACTAAAAAATAAAAACTTATCATTAAGGCAATTAATTTGCCTTAATCTTTATAATAATTATTGAAATTTATTGATATTTTTTAAAAAAAAATCATTTATATTTATTAATCTTTAAGTTAGATTTTAAGATAATAGCATTTCAATTTTTTTTTAAAGGAATGTTATGAAACAAAATTTTACTTACACGGGGGGGGGTATTTAAACTCTCATTAATTGCAAGTCTATGTATCTCTTCAAACTTATTTGGTGCAACAATAAATGTTGTAGATAAAGCTAAGGTGGAAAGCTTTGATTTTAAAACTTTTCCAGATATTCATAAACCATTTAATGATAATTTTGGTCCTTTTGATAATAAAAAACCAGATTATTACAAGACAAATCTTAAAAATATCACAGATATTACAGAAGAAAGTGCTGATAATGTAAATGTATATTTTTCAGAAGGATTAAGTAATAAAAATTTTCCTATAAGTTTTGATAATTCTTTTTGGGACTCAAGAAGTAAAACTATTAGTAATAGTAATAATATTACTATAAAAAATTCTTTAATTAAAAGTTATCCCGAAACTGCAAAATTTAATAATGGAAATAATTTTATAGCTGAAAACAGTTTTGTTGATTCATATATCATAAATTTTAAAAATATAAAAGCTGCAAATTCTTATTTAGACTACATAGAAAATGGGCAAGGAATAAAAATTGATTTAACAAATTCTGCCGTTAATTCTATTTATAAAACTACCGGAACAATTGATGCAAATGGAGGACGCATTAATGGAATATCATATTCTAATGTTAATCTAAATGGGACAAAAGATAATTTGGTAAAAGTAGATAATTTTTATGAAACAACAGGATCAATCAATCACGCTGATGTAACAAATATAGAGTTTGGCAAGGATTTAACAATTAAAAACTCTAATATAGGATTAATAAGTGTTAGTAAAAATTTAACAATTGACAAATCTACAATAAAAGAGATAAAATCTACTGGACTTCTAGGAATTACAAATTCAAATATAACTACTTCAATAAATTCTTATGATAAGGTAACATTGACTGATAGTATTGTTGGTGGTAAAGTAAGTGGTATAGATTCTACTGGTACTGGCAAATATAAAGGTAGTCTTGATTCTAAAGGCTCTACATTCAATGATGATATTTATGTTACAAAACTAACCCTAAACACTAGTGAGAGCGGAAAGCAAAGCAAGGTAAAGGCTATTAAGACTATAAGAGCAGGTGCTTATGATATAGATAGGCTTGATACTGGTGATAAATATTATATTGGTGGTAGCATTATAGGTGAAGGAACGATTAAAAATAGCACTATAAATATGCAATTATCAGGTTCTAAAGGCTATACAACTTCAGCATTAATTAACCAAGATAATTTTTACAATGAATTTGCTGATGAAAAAAATGAGAATAGCCTAACTATAGCAAACACAAGTAGTATAAACTTAGATAATGTAATAGCTACAAATAGTGTTAGAGCACATACTTTAGATATAAAAAATTCAAAAGTAGCAAAAAGAGTTCTAGCAAATAGCCTTACTTCAAATAACACAGCTTATTATCTAGGAGCAAATAAAGAAAGCTACACAGGTGCAATAATCTCAAGAGAAAACACAAGTGGAGCAAACAATGAATTAGTATTGCTTAATGTTATGAGTGATAATAAACTAGATATAAATAAAATCAACGCAAACCTACCTTTAGCAATACTTAAAAAAGGAACAGGAACAGCAGAGCTAAACACTTTCTTTAAAGATTATAAGATTAGCGATGGAATAAGTGATTATGTGATAAATAATGATTATATTGCTAGTGCAATGCTAGGGGATTATCTAACCTATGCAATCACTACTACAAAAAATGGCAAAGTAAGTGATACAGGACTTAATGCAAATAATATTGCTAGCATTGCAAACGGCGATAAGACAAGTGAGCTAGGTAAATTAGTAAATCAAAGTGCAGGTGATTATAATGGTAATGAAGGCTTAAAAGCTGCATTAGATAATCTAGCTAAACAAACAGTTAGTATAAGCCCTGAAGCTCCAGACAATTCTAAACCGGATACAGGTGTAACAAATCCTGATAATAAACCAGACAATTCTAAACCTGATACAGGTGTAACAAATCCTGATACAGGTGTAACAAATCCTGAAAATAAACCAGATAACAAACCAGATACTAGTGTAACAAATCCAATTGATAAAAACCAAATAGCAGATGATTTTATAAAAGATATTAAAATCAACAAAAACGCTAAAGCTCAAGCTCAAGTTATTTCAAAGGGAATAAATCTAATCAATACTTTTGCTTGGAATAATATGAATAAAAGATTAGGCGAAATTAGAGGTTTAGATAAGGAATTAGGCGTTTGGGCTAGAGCTTATTATACAAACGCAAGTATAGATGATGTAAAACTTAATTCATTTGAAGTTCAATTTGGAGCTGATAAAGCTAATGATTTTGCAGATGGCAATGTAATTACAGGAATTATGGCTAATATTTCTAATTCTAAATCTAGTGATGTTTTAAAAGGAAATAATTACGGGTTTGGTCTATATACAAGCTATATTTCAAACAATGATTTATATGCTGATTTAGTAATTAAAGCAAATCATTATAATGTTAAATACAATTCAGAACTTTTAAAAGGTTTAAAAGATAGCAAGACAGGATTTATTGCAAGTTTTGAACTTGGTAAAAGATTTGATTTAAATAGATTTTATGTTGAGCCTAGCATAGAAGCTATATTTGATTATACACCTAAAACTAACTTAGAAAATAATGCTATAAGCATTACAAGTAAGGCTAATTCTAATTTACATATAAAACCTGCAGTATTCTCAGGATTTAAAGTAAATGATAATGCTAATATAAGACTAGGTGCTGGTTATATTATAGATGTTAATAAGCCAAGTGATTCTATAATAATCGCAAAATCAAGCAAAGCAAGTGAAACAATAAAAGGTAAAAGAGATAATAAATTTTACTTAAATCTAACAGGTGATTATAAGTTTAACGATAATTTAAGATTAAACTTAGGTTACGAAAGAACTTTCGGAGCTGATTTTAATATTGACAATCAAATTAACGCTGTTGTAAGATATACATTCTAATTACAAAATCTTTAGCCTTAGTGCTAAAGATTTCTTTAAATATTTTTATCAAAAATTACATTGACTTTATATTCTAATTTAATAATAAAAAATATGCTATCTTTTAAGTGCTTCATAAAAAGCATAAAATGTTTAAATATTACAATTATGTAAGTATTTTTAAAAGGTCATAAATTAAACAATCCACAATCAGGCGAAGAGCTACTTTTAAAAATTTATGAAGAAATTAGCGATATTGCAAATATGGATAAAGCACCTTTATTTGAAGGTCGCTACATTAATATGCTTTGCACCCCAAAAAGCACTAAAAAATAATAAAGTGGCTTTTAATAGCCACTTTTAAATTCTTATTTTTTCATCTTAGAGCGTGAATATAAAATCAAATCATTACTTGTTTTAATTTGCGAACCTTTTAAAGAATTAATACAATAATTCAAAATATCAGCACAAGCTTTCGCATCACTTAAAGCCCTATGATGAGTGCTAATGATACCTAATTCATTTTTTAAACTATCAAGACCATATTTATCACATTCAATACAACGCCTTGCTAACATAATCGTACAAAGCTTTCTATTAATCAATGGAGCGTTTAAGTATTCAAGACTTTCTTTTGCGATAAAACCATAATCAAAAGATACATTATGAGCTACAAAAATAGCATTACCTAAAAACAATCTAAAATCAGCTAAAACCCTAGCACTTCTAGGAGCATTTTTTAGCATTTGCGTTGTAATTCCTGTAAGCTCAACTATATTTTCAGGCACTTCGTTTGCATAAATAAAGCTTTCAAATTCATCTAAAATCTCGCCATTTTTTATCTTAACAGCACCAATTTCTATGATTTGCCCGTTACTAATTGAGCCTGTGCTTTCAATATCAACAACACAAAAAATCTCATCTTGAATTAATTTATTTCTTGAGTTTAAAAATACTTCTTGATTTTGTTTTAGCGTAATATCAAGCCCTAGCATTAAAAGAGTTTCATAGGTTATCTCAAAATTTAAGGCATTTTCGTATTGGTTTTTTAAATCTTTATAATTAATACTACTTGTAAGTAGCCTTTCTAAAATCTTATCACAATTAGCAATTTGTTTTTTATAAAGCTCGTTATAATCCATCAAAATTCCATTTTTAAAGAATTAATTGCGACTTTATAATCATTACTACTAAACACATAATTTCCAGCCACAACTATATCAGCCCCTGCTCTTTCAATATCTGCAATATTTAAGCCATTTACTCCGCCATCAACTTCAATGAAGCATTTATAATTATTCTTATCAATCATTTCTCTTAAGGCACTGATTTTTCTAAGAGTGCTTGGTATGAAGCTTTGACCACCAAAACCAGGATTTACACTCATTAAAAGCACCATAGAAACTTCACTTAAAACATATTCAATCTCATTTAAATTCTGGTGTGGATTTAATACTATTGAAGGATTTACGCCGTGTTTTTTAATATAATCAATCAATCTTAAAGGATGAGTAGTAGCATCTATATGAAAGCTTAAGAATTTAGGTTTTATATCTAAAAATAAATCAACAAATTTATCAACTTCTCTTACCATCAAATGCACATCTAAAGGAATAGTAGCAACTTTAGCAATAGCTTTTGTAGTGCAAGTTCCAATGCTTAGATTTGGAACATAATGTCCGTCCATTACATCAATATGCAATAAATCAGCACCAGCAGCCTCAACTTTTTTAATATCTTCAGCTAAATTTAAAAAATCAGCAGACAATAAACTAGGAGCAACATACATTTTTTAATCCTTAAAATTATTTTTTATAGAATATCATTAAAACTTAAAAAAAAAATTAAGCTTAAGATGCTATGATTAATACTTTTATTTTTACAAGAACACAAAAAAAGGATTTACGATGTCAAAATTTTGTCAATTAACAGGTAAAGGTCCTATGGTAGGAAATAATGTTAGCCACGCTAACAATAAAACAAAAAGAAGATTTTTACCTAATTTACGCACTATTCGCATTGATTTAGGCGATGGCACAACTAAAAAAATTAGAGTTGCAGCTTCAACATTACGCACACTAAAAAAAAGAAGAGCTAACTAATTTTTATAAAGAATTTTTATGAGCTTTTTTAAAAAGCTAGGCAAATTGCTCGGTTGGGCTGAAAGTGGAAAACCTGAAGTTGATATAAATACCGAGTTTTACGAACAATTAAAACCTTTTCGTCTCCCATTAATAGCAGTTGTTGTAATGATGCTATTTGGGGCGATTGGTTATATGCTTACTAGTAATTTTTCATTACTTGATGGGATTTATCAAGCAGGTATGACTTTTACAACTTTAGGTTATACTGAAGTAGCTACAATCACTCCTGCTGGTAGATTTTTTACGATTTGCTATGTATTATTAGGCTTTGTTACTTTTACTTTTTCAATAGGTATTGTGATTGAAGTTCTAAAAAAAGGCGAATTAACAAGAATTATTAAGGAAAAACGAATGCTATACAAAATAGCAAGATTAAAAAATCATTATGTTATATGTTATCACAACGAATTTACCCAAGAATTAGCAAAACAATTTAAACAAACATATACACCTTTTGTAGTAGTAGATGATATACCAGATTTTGAAAAAATTGCTGAAGCAAATAAATATCCATTCTATATTAAATGCCCACCACATAGTGATTTGGCATTTTTAAAAACACATTTATCAAGTGCGAAAGGAATTATTTCTCTTAGCCCAAATTCTGCTGATAATATAGCAATAATTGCTAGTGCTAGACTATATGAAAAAGATATAAAAAGAATTAGTCCTTATTCTATAATAACGATTTCAAATTCCGAACACGACGCAGCAAGACTTAAAAAACTAGGAGCAAACACGGTTGTATTAGCTACGAAATTAGCAGCTCAAAGACTTAGCGTTGTAAGTGTAAGACCTGAAATGGAAAATCTATTAGAGCAATATTTATACACAAGAGACCAAAGTATTGATATTGAAGAAGTTAAAGTTCCTGATGAAAGTTGGGTTAGATTTAGAAGATTAAAAGATGTAGCTTTTAGACAATTAGCAAATGTTAGCGTAATCGGAATAAAAGATGCAAATAATAATTTTTTACCTATGCCAAAAGGTGATGCGATGATTGGAACGGGGACTAAATTATTGTTAATAGGAACTCCAGAAAGTATTAAAGAAGTTAAAAAAATTATTAAAAATAAGCAAACTCCTGAAAGTTTAAAATAAAATATAAATGTTATCTGTTTGTAATTTATTTTAGTTACCATATTAATACACATTACTAAAAATTAAGGAGAAGTTATGTTACACGAACATAGAGAGTTAATCACGAATTTAAAAGGTAAAGACGCACATTTTGATAAGCTTTTTGAAGCTCATAATGATTTAGACCATAAGATAAAAGATGCTGAAGAAGGTAGAATTCATTTAGATGATTTAGAAATAGCTAGAATGAAAAAGGAAAAATTAAAATTAAAAGATGATTTAAATAATTATTTAAATTCTATTAAAAATAAAGCTTGATGGGGGGGGGTATTTATGTTTTTTAACAAAGATAACACCCTCCAAAATGAATTGCAGGAAAAACTAAATAGAGCAATAGCAGAAAAAGAAAAGTTAGAAGCTGAAATTGCGAAATTAAAAAATGAAATTACTGCAAAGGCAAATAACGAAGAAGAAGATAAAATCAAATTCTCACTATTTGACATTATGGTAAAAGGTATGAAAGAAAGCGTTTCTTTTGTTCAAAAAGATATTGAGGGTGATTTATCAAGAGCTCAAGAAATAGAAACTCTTTCAGCAGATTGTGTAGATATGATAGTAAATCTTAAAAAAGTATCTGAAAGTATCATAACATCACTTGAAAAAATCACTGAATCATCAAGTAAATCTCGTGATACTGCACAAAATCTCCATAGAAGCGTTGATGAAATTACAAATGTAATTAATTTAATCAAAGATGTATCAGACCAAACCAATTTGCTAGCTTTAAATGCAGCTATTGAAGCAGCTCGTGCTGGTGAGCATGGTCGTGGTTTTGCTGTGGTTGCTGATGAAGTTAGAAAACTAGCAGAAAAAACCCAAAAAGCAACAGCTGAAGTAGAAATGAATATCAATTTATTAAAACAAAACGCTAATGAAATGTTTACGCAAAGCGAATCGGTAGAGCAAATATCACAAGATTCAAACGCACACATTGGAACATTTTCGGAGCAATTTGATAGATTATCGCATATATCTAAAGATATTAAATTTAATGCGAGTGCTATCAAATACGAAGTATTTACATCTTTAGTAAAACTTGACCATATCTTATTTAAAGCAAATGGATATGCAAATGCACTAAGTGAAAATCCAACAAAATTAAGCGACCATTTTAGTTGCCGTCTTGGTAAGTGGTATCAAAATGAAGGTAAAGAAATGTTCGGACATCTTCCTTTATATTCTAAAATTGATACTCCGCATAAAAATGTTCATGAAAGCATTAATCAAGCACTTGGATATATTGCAAGCAAGCAGTCTAATAGCAAAGAAATTGTTGAGCTTTATAAAGAAGCAGAAAAATCAAGTCTTGAATTATTTATGATTTTTAGACATTTATTAGGCGAATTTATTAAAAAATAATTCACTAATCTTATTAGGGTTTTAGCCCTAATAAGCTTATATATTTAAAAAATTTATACTTAATCTAATACTAAAATCAACTTTTATTTTTATTTAACAACCCTTTAAAATACCAATATAAAGCTAAAAATAACTTTTATAGTTCTATCTACTCCTAGAAATTATCGGCAAAATATCTTAGTTTAAAATATACATTTTGACATAATTAGCAGAATTTAAAAATTAATTACATAAAAAATATCCAACCAACAAACTCAAAAATATATTAATTGAAAATATTTTAAAGCAATAAAATCTTTATTAGTTATATCAAATAAAAAAGAAAATAATTGTGATAGTAAAAATAAATTCTAATTCGTAATAACTATTACGAATTAGAATTCTTCATTAGAATTTATAGCTAAAGCCCAAGCTACCTTTTAATTCTTTATCAGAATTTGTGTAAAGATTGCTTCCTAAATTGATATTAAAACTAGCATTAGGGTTGATTTTATAATCTACACCAAAATTTAAATTCACACTTGTATCGCCCTTTTTACCTTCAATGATATTTTCTTTAACTTCATCTATTAACAACATATCAGGCTTTTTAGTTAGTTCTTTGCTAAGTGCAACAGATAAAAATCCATCAAGGCTATCTAGCATAGAAACTCCACCTTCTAATTTAGCTGATAAAGTATGCTTTAATTGGCTATCCCCACTTATACTAAGACCATTTGTGCTAATTGCAGTCGGCTTATAAGAAGTCAAATCATATCTTAAACTTGGCTCAAAATAATATTTATCCCCAAATCTAACCCCACTTTCAAAACTAGCTGTATAAACATTATGACTTTTATCAGCTTTAATTCCTAATTTATCTGCCTCATAAGAGCTTGATATATTGTGGTAAAAAGCATTAGCACCTATAAACACTCCATTATTAAATACATTCATAGCATATAAACCAATGCCTTTTGAATCGCTATTAGCATTTACATTTCCTTTAGTTTCAGCCGTTCCAAAACTAGCAGCCACACCTAAAGTTAAATTAGAATTGCTAAGTTCATTTGTCTTATCAGCACCAACATTAAAATTCTTATAACGAATTGAACTATATTCGTATTTGTTATATCCCATTTGATTATCTAGCCAAAATCCATTACCTACTTTTTGATTTTTTACCAATCTTAATCTATTGTTTAATGTATTGTTTTTAGTATTTGCTATGTAATCAGGGCTTGTTAGAATGAAATTAGCCGTCCCAACAGCGTCTTTATCAAAATCTATTAAATCAAACATATCGCCTAAAACAACTTCTAAACTAGAAGTATTAACATTATTGCTATTAGCACCATTTGCTATATTGCCTAAATCTTGACCCGAAATAACACTATCAACATTACTCTCATCTATTAAATCATCGCCTTTAATACCAATGCTCCAAATAGCATTTCCTTTAGCATTAGGATTAAAATGCGTAAATCTATCGGCTAATTCATAATTTGCCACTTTTGTTTGATAAGTTACTTTAAAAAAGTCCTTGCTAATTCCTGATTGAGAATTTGCATCACTTCTTTGTGAATTAGTAGTGTTATTAACTATTGCTATAGGGATAAAACCTTCTTTATCTTTTAGCATAGTAAGGTTTGTATTAGCAAGTTGTATTGTATTGTTAGCACCACTTATAGCTTCTCTTACTATTATAGCTCCACTATAAATATCGTGGAATGAAGTATCAATTCCACCACCATAAATATAAAACTTAGAATTATTAGCTACTAAAGTATTTACTGCTACTTGACCTTTTATATGAGTATTTGTTGTATCTAGTTTATCAACCCTTACGCCGCCATTTAATTCTGATTGTTTTGTAGTGTAAGTTCCGCTATCTTTTTGTATATTAGCGTCATATACATTACTTGAGCTATCATCTTTGCCTAAAAGCTTAGAATTAATAGTAGAGTTTGCAATATTTACTAAATTAGAATTGATATTTGATGAGTTGATAGTAGAGTTTGTAATGCGTGCGGAATTTGATTTGATATTTTCTGCTGTAACATTTAAATCTTTTATATTTAAATTCTTAGTAATATCAACTTGATTTGCCGTAATTACATTACCTTTTTCCATAGATTTACTTGTATCAAGGCTAAAGATTGCATCAGTAGCACTAACTTTACCACTGAACTGATTTCCTTGATTAGCATATAAAGTTTTACCTACATTTAAATCTTTTTCAAATATTGTATTATCTACACTTACATCATTTGTAGTAGTTGTTATTCCACCAAATTTACCCCCACTACCTTTAATATCACTCAATTCAACATCGTTTGTATAAACTACTTTATTACTGATTAAATCCCCACTACCTGTGATTTTTGATGAAATCGTCCCATCAACTATCTCAATAATACCTTCATTTTTAATATCGCCTGTGATTTGAGATTTGCCATTAAGTGCTAGGTAAGTAGTATCATCAGATAATGTTAAGTTATTTGCCGAACTTCCCTCATCAAGAGTAATTTTTGCATTATTTTTTAATGTCAAATCATTAAAATAACTAGCTTTAATATCTGACTTACAATTTGCATTATCCTTACAATCAATTGTAGTAGCTCCATTAAATTTTGTATTAAGTGCATTAAGATTGCTTACTACAACTTCGCCATCAAAAATAGATTTACTAGCATTAATAGTATTAGCATTAACTTTTGAATCTTTAGAGAATGTAGTGTCTAAAACTGCTTCAATTGTATTGGCATTAACTATAGAATTAAATGTAGAATTATTAGACTTTAAAGTATCTTTTACATTAACTTCTTTATTAAATACTGATTTTTCTGAAGTTATATTATTTGCCGATACAAAACCATTAAAAATTGAGCCGCCATTTGCAATTATGCTATCGGTTGCAGTGGTTGTGCCGTTAAATACTGAACCGCTATTTGCCGTGATAAAATCTGATTTTATATCTTTTTCAAATGTAGCTTTATCATTTGCTGTTAGTTTGTGTGCTGTAAATGTATCGCTTATGGTTGCATTTGTAACGCTTAATTCATTAAACTTACTATTATTAAGACTTGAAGTGCAGTCAGTATTTTTACAATTAATATCCACTAAACCTTGAAAATTAGTGCTATTAGCCGTTAATTTCTCTACATTTACTTTAGATGTAGCACTAAAAACACTATTAGCATCAGTAGTTAAACTAGAAGTATTTACTAAAGCTTTAAAGGTTGAGCCTGTAGAGTTTATAGAATTACTTGCATTTACACTACCGCTAAAAATTGAATTAGTAGAAGTGATTGTATTTGCTGTAACATTTGCAAAGCTTGAATTATTTTTAGCTGTTAGAGTAGCTGTATCAATTGCATTAGCAAATGTTGAACTATCAGCTGTAATTGAATTATTCTTAACTATGCTTCCATTAAATGTAGAACCTACTGCATTAATATCTGTTGCATTGACTATGCTTGTAGTATCAAATATAGAATTTGAATTAGCATTTAATGTAGCTGTATTTACTATAGCTTTAAATGTTGTATCACTTGAAGTAATTGAATTACTTGCTGTTATGTTGTTATTGAATATAGAATTTTTAGAACTTTCTAAATCTTTTGTATTTACCAACCCATCAAATGTAGCACCATTTGAAGTAATTTTGTTAGTTGCATTTACATTTCCTACAAATTTTGAACCACTATTAGCAGTTATGCTATCGGTTGCAGTGGTTGTGCCGTTAAACACTGAATTAGTAGAAGTGATAGTATTTGCTGTAACATTTGCAAAGCTTGAATTATTTTTAGCTGTTAGAGTAGCTGTATCAATTGCATTAGCAAATGTTGAGCTATCAGCTGTGATTGAATTGTTTTTAACTATGCTTCCATTAAATGTAGCACCTGTTGCTTTAATATCTGTTGCTGTTACATTACTATTTGCACCAAATGTAGAGCCTTTTTGAGCGTCTAAGAATGCAGTTTTTACTTCTTTTTCAAATGTAGCACCATTTGAAGTAATTTTATTAGTTGCATTTACATTCCCTACAAATTTTGAGCCACTATTAGCAGTTATACTATCAGTTGCAGTGGTTGTGCCGTTAAACACTGAATTAGTAGAAGTGATTGTATTTGCACTTACATTTTTTGCGAATGTTGTATCACTTGAAGTTATAGAATTTGAAATAGTTATATTGTTATTAAATTTAGAGTTATTAGAACTTTCTAAATCTTTTGCTTCCACTACTCCATCAAATGTAGCACCATTTGAAGTAATTTTATTAGTTGCATTTACATTTCCTACAAATTTTGAACCATTATTAGCAGTTATGCTATCAGTTGCAGTGGTTGTGCCGTTAAACACTGAATTAGTAGAAGTGATTGTATTTGCACTTACATTTTTTGCGAATGTTGTATCACTTGAAGTTATAGAATTTGAAATAATTATATTGTTATTAAATTTAGAGTTATTAGAACTTTCTAAATCTTTTGCTTCCACTACCCCATCAAATGTAGCACCATTTGAAGTAATTTTATTAGTTGCTGTAGTAGTTCCTACAAATTTTGAGCCACTATTAGCAGTTATGCTATCAGTTGCAGTTGTTGTGCCATTAAATATAGAACCATTTTCAGCAATAATAGTGCCTGAAGTTATACTGCCGTTTAAATTCGCACCATTTGTTGCCTTTAACTCATTAGTCACATTAATATCTGCACCTATTGTAGAAGTTCCTATTTCTGCATTAGTTGCTGTAAGTTTGTTTGTATTATCTATTTTAGAATTTTTTATATCCAATTTTGTTTTTGCATTAATATTTGCATTATTTGAAGTTGTAATATTATTAAGAGTAACATTTTGAGCTATTATATTGTTATCTTTATTTAATCCGCTATTTTCAATATTTACTTTATCTAAAGTAACATTAGCTAGATTAGTTCCTGATTGTTCTCCACCTATACTAACATCTTTAAAGATTCCACCTGTAATTGTTAAAGAACCACTCGTATCATTTTTACTATTAGCATTTATAGATTGATTAGTAAGATTTGTATCGGTAATTATAACATTTGCACCATCTTTTATAACAATCTTATGTGAAGTTGGAGTGGAAGTCGTTTTTGATAAATCCATATTATTAATATTAATTTTATTATCCAAAACTATATTACCACTAACATTTATATTATTAGTATTATCTAACACTAAATTACTAAATATAATAGTGCTTCCCTCTATATTAACTTTTGACATATTACCTTGCAAATTACTAGAAGAATCTCCTATAGCAATACTACTACCTTCAGATTTTAATGTAACATTTGAACCATTCGTGCTATTATTTGTAACTTTTTTTATAGTAGTTTTACCTTGAAAATTATGAAAAGTAGAAGTTTCATCTATTTTTAACTCACCTATTTCTGCATTATAAAAATTATTTTTATAACTAGCATTATTTACCAACTCAAGAACATTAACACCAAGCATACCACTTTTAACTATACTTGAATTATCCAATTTAAAGTAATCAACATTAATAACTATATTATATCCAGAAGAGCCGGCATCAATGTTTAGTTTAGAAGAATTATATAATTCTAGCTTTTCAACTCTAAATAAGGAATTAGTATTAGATGTTAAGTCAATAGAAATACCTTCTCCTATTATAGTTTTAGAATCAATTTTTCCAGTATTTTTACTAAATAAGCTTCCGCCTGTTAGATTAATTGATTTTGTAGTTAAACTACCATTAACAGTTATTTTAGTTTGGTTTCCACTAACAGTATCAATGTTTTCTGTTCCGCTAACAGTGACTGTTTTACCATCAATATTACAAGGGTTCTTGTCATTACATAAGGTGTTTAATTCTTCAGCGTGTAAATACCCCCCCCCGCTGATTGCCAAACAAGTTAATAAAGATAAACTTAGTTTATTTCTCATAATTATTCCTTGAATTAAAATCTTTTAATATTATCAAAATTTAACTTTAAATCTATGAAAATAATAAAAATTTGTAAATATTTGTTAATTAGTAATTTCTTTTTAAGTTTAGTTTTAGAATTTAAAATATAATCTTTAAATTCCAATTATTTATATTAGCATTTAAAAGGAGCTAGATTGAAAGAGTATTTAACAAAATTTATTGATAACAATTATAAAGAATTTCATAAAAAATTAGTTTTTAGCAAATATGAAATTTTAGGAGTTCGCTCAAATATATTAAAAGACTACGCAAAAAAACTTCAAAAAGAAAATACCTTTGATGAATTTTTTAATAAGTTTTTAAAAGATGAGAAATTTTATGAATATCTACAAATAATTGCCTATGGGATTAATTATGAAAAAGACTTCTCAAAAGCACTAAAATACACTAAGCTTTATTTAGATTTCGTTGATAATTGGGCTAATTGTGATACTTTAGTGCCTAAAAGCTTTAAAAATCAAGATATAAAAGCTTTTGCAAATGAATTAATTTGCGAAAACCACATATACAAAATTCGTTTTGGGATAATTTGTTATATGAAATTTATCGCTTATAAAGATGGGTTAAAAGCTATATTTAGTATAAAAAGTGATGAATATTATATAAATATGGCTAGAGCTTGGTATTTTCAAGTAGTTTTAGCTAAAGAATTTGAATTAGGCATTTCGTTTTTAAGTTCGCACAAATTAGACGCTAAAACACTTAAAATGACTTTACAAAAATGTAAAGATAGTTACCAAATTAGCCAAGAGAATAAAACAAAACTAATGCAGATTTTAGTCTAATCAAGCCTTAGTTTTGTCTAAAAACTTAGCCACTTCGGTATTGGTTTTTAGCAATTCATCAATGCCTAAATGCTTAATCTCATCAGCCATTTTTAATAAATCTTTATGCTTTTTAATATCTTTATTTATATTATTGTAATCATCTTGCATAGCTAAAGCATATTTTAAAGCATCTTTGCTTAGCCTTGTTGTCCCACTATCACTTGCAAATGGATTTATGCTTTGTAAAAATCCTATAAATTTCTTTTCTTTTTCATTATACATAGAAAAATCAGGGCTAAAAGCAAGTTCTTTATCAACGCTAATATTTTTTGGCTCGAAACTAAGCTCTATTACGCTAAAGCCATCTGCTTTTATGCTTTTTGCATATTCTAATTCTTCGTTATTTTTATAAATATTCGTGATTTTGTATTTGCTAACATCATTTATATAATCAAAACTAACCTTGCTATAACCAAAATCTATGCTAATGCCACTTGGATAATCTTGATTGTTGTGAGTAATTTGCGTAAATAAATCATAATAATGCTTAATAGTATCGGCTAAATCAATATTGCTAAATGTCTTGCCCGAATCTTTCATCACCGAATATACATTCATTTTTTCATTAAATCTAACTATTTCTTTTAGTGTGCTTGAATGTATTTTAAAATCATCTGGTAACCCTGCAGCCTTGTTAAAATCAGCTCCTAAAAAACCATCATTATCTACGCTATAGCCAAACTGAATGCTAGATTTTGCTTTATTTAATTCGTTTTTATAATCAAGCTCATTTTTTATACTATTATTTAAAGTGCTAAGTAAAGTTGGCGTATTATTTGATATAGTTTTTGTCGTAACTTTGGCTAATTCATTTGTAAAAAACTCAGATGATATTTGTTTGCTTTTTTTGATTTTAGTATCATTAAATAATGCAATATTTTCTACTTTCATTAAAACTCCTTTAATTATTTGTTTAATAGCAAATAATATTCCTAAAGTTTAGTTTAATGCTCTCGTTTTAAATTCTAAAAACTGCTTTAACTCATCATCTAAAAATACACTTATGGTATCAAAAACCCTTTTATGATAATCATTTAACCAATTAATCTCATCTTGATTTAATAATTTTTTATCAATCAAATCAAGCTCAAAAGGATAAAGCGTAACTATATCAAAGCTTAAAAAATCTCCATATTCACTGCTAAAACAATGCTTACTAATTGCTAAATTCTCAAGTCTAATTCCGTATTTGTTATTATGATACAAACCTGGCTCAATTGATGTTAGCATACCCCTTTTTAATTTAGTATGTTCGCTAATATTAGCATTTAGCGATAAAACTTGTGGCCCTTCATGAACATTTAAAAAATACCCTACCCCATGTCCCGTGCCGTGCAAATAATCAAATCCGTATTGCCATAATTCTTTTCTTGCAATACTATCTAATAAAGGCATTTTTATATTTTCAGGTGCTATGGTTTTTGATATTGCGATATGTGCTTTTAAAACCAAAGTATAATCTCTAATTTGCTCTAAACTTGCGTTTTTTATCTTAAAAACTCTCGTAATATCAGTAGTGCCGCACTCATATTGAGCCCCACTATCAAGTAATAATAAGCCTGATTTATTAAGTAATTTTGAAGTTTTTGCGTTTGCTTTATAGTGAATTATTGCGGCGTTTTCATTAAATGCTGCGATAGTATCAAAAGAATTGCTGATAAAATACTCATTTTCTTGTCTAAATTGTGTTAGAACTTCATCAATTTTTAGCTCATCAACTAAGTTTAAATTAGTATTTTCTAAGTAATAATTAAACTTAGTTAATGCAATAGCATCAATTATATGAGCTTGTTTTATGTGCTTTATTTCTATATCATTTTTACAAGCTTTATGTATGGTGCTAGGCAAGATTTCATTTACTAAATTTGCATTTATTAAGCTAATAATTTTTGCATTCGTATTGGCAAAATCACACAATACATTACCACTTAAACTAGATAAATCCGAATAAAACTCATCGTAATTTTTATAAATTATATTTAAATCTTTTTGAATATTTTTAAGCTTTGTTGGCTCTATATAACAAATCGCATTTGTTTGTGAAATTATCATATAGCTTAAAAATACAGGGTTAAATTCCACATCTTTACCACGATAATTTGTAAGATAAGCTATATCGCTAAGGCTTGAGATTACACAATAATCAATGTTTTTATTTTTTAATTCATCTTGGACTTTTTTTATTTTATTAGCACTTAAATTACTTATGAATTTTTCGTTTTGTTTATAGATTGGCTCTTGCGGGAGTTGTTTATCGTAAAAATCTTTATAAAAATTATCATAATCTATTATATTAACAAGGTTTTTTAGCTTTTCATAATTATTTTGAGATATGGTTTTTAAATCAATTAAAGCCTTTTTAGTGCTTAGATTGTTTTTAATATAGTCTATATAATCAGGGCTTTTGATTAATCTAATGCTATCTTTTAACTCATTTTCAGCTTGTAAAAAATATCTACCATCAGTAAATAAAATTGCATCATCAAGGCTAATTAAAAGCGAGCCAGCAGAACCGCTAAATCCACTTATAAATTCTCTAAGTTTAAAATATTCAGAAATATACTCACTCAAGTGATAATCAGCCGTTAGTATTAAAGCAAAATCAGCATTATTGATTTTTAAAATATCTCTTATTTTCGTAAGCATTTTATCTCCTTAGTAATATCCTAAACATAAAGTATTTGTGAGTTTGATTTTTTTCTCAAAAGGCTCGGGTGCAAAATAACAACATTTTTCTATATAAATATGAGAATTTAAAGGTATTTTTAACTTTGTAAAAAAATCATTTAAATCAATAAATTTTATTCCTGCAATCTCTACTAATTTTATTACATTTAAAAGATTTGAATTATTATTTGGATTTAAATGTGATGGCGCTAGATTACTCATAGAACAAAAAGCACTAGCTAATACTAATCCACTTAAATTAGAGCATTTAGGGATTAAATTCTCATATTTTTTAGCTATTGTATTTTTATCTAAAAATACAATTCTAGAATTTGGATATTGTGCGTATTTTATATTTTTCCAAAATTTATAAGCATTTTGAGAAATATCAGCTAGGGTAAAAAGTTCTTTGTTTAATATATAGTTTTCTAAAGTTTGATTATTTGGGAGTGTTATTTTATTCATAATATTTTGAGTGCCGAAGCACTCAATTATTATACTAGCTCAATATAAGCTAAAGTAGCCGCATCACCACGGCGAGTTCTTGTTTTAATAATTCTTGTATAGCCACCATTTCTTTCTTTGTAATTTGGAGCTATTTCATTTACTAATTTATTTGTGCATTCTTTGTCTTGTAAAGCTGCAAATACTGCTCTATGAGCGTTAAAATCTCCAACTCTTGCACGAGTGATTAGTTTTTCAATGTATGATCTTAATTCTTTAGCTTTTTCTAAAGTTGTTTCAATCTTACCATTTTTGATAATTGCAATGCTTAAATTCTTTAGTAAAGCTGCACGATGAGTGCTAGTACGACCTAGCTTTCTATATCCATGTCCGTGTCTCATTTATTATCCTTTAATTTCTTTTATTTTTTCAATAAGTTTATCTTTATAAGCATCTACAGAATTTGAACCTATCGGATAGCCTATTTCTTTCATAGCAGTAGTAATTTCATCCACTGATTTTTTACCAACATTTTTTAAATTATTTACATCGCTTTCACTCATTAAAGCTAATTCGCCTATAAATTCAATGCCAGCTTTTTCTAAACCATTATTACTTCTTACGCTTAAACCAAGTTCCTTAACGCTTTTTAATAAAGGAGATAAATCAATTTCTTCAGTTGTTTCTTCCCCTATTAATCTAGGACTTGTAGTTGCAATTTTATTAAATACCATCATTTGTTGATACATAGCATCTAAAGCATTTTTAAACGCATCTTCAGGTGTAATTTGACCATCAGTTGTTATTTCAAATACAATTTTTTCATAATCAGGATTATCTTCGTGTAATACCTTTTCTATTGAATAATTTGCATTTCTAACTGGTGTAAAAAACGCATCAAGAGCTATAAAACTACTATCAGTTTTTTCTCTTAAATCTTCGCTTGCTACATAGCCAATACCTTTTTCAATAATTAATGTGAAGTCTAATTCAGTGTCTTCATTTATAGTAGCAATGTAGTTATCAGGATTTACAACTTCAATTACATTATTAGCTAAATCACTACCTTTAATTTCTCTTGGCCCTTTAAAGCTAAAGCTTACTTCTTCTCTTTTACTATCTTCGTTTTTAATTTTAAAACGCATATTTTTGATATTAATAATAAATAAAGAAATATCTTCTACCATACCTCTTTTGCTATCAAATTCATGGCTTACTCCATCAATTTTAATAGCAGTTGCTGCATAGCCAATTGCACTAAGGCGTAAAAGCCTGTGCAGTGGATGTGCTAATGTAATGCCAAAACCAATTTCAAAAGGCCAAGCACTAATGCGTGCTTTATTTTCGCCGATATTTTCAATAGTAAAATCATTTGGCATATGAGCTGTTGTAACTACTTTTCTCATTTGCTACTCCTTATTACTTAGAGTATAGCTCTACTATGAATCTTTCCTCAACAGGAATGACAACTTCTTCTCTCTCAGGTTTTCTTGTGAAAATTCCATATTTTTTATCTTTTTCAACATCAACCCACTCAACAATACCTGTTTGATTTGTAAGCTCAACTGCTCTTACTATTTGAGGATTGTTTTTGCTTTTTTCTACAACTTCAATTTTAGCGCCTGGTAATACTCTATAACTTGGAACATCTACTCTTTTACCATTTACTAAAATATGTCCGTGAGTTACAAGTTGTCTTGCAAAACGGCGAGTTGTAGCAAAACCCATTCTATAAACAACATTATCAAGTCTTTGTTCTAAGAATTGAATTAAAATAGAACCTGTATTTCCATCTTTTCTAGCAGCTTCTTGGAATAATTTTCTAAATTGCTTTTCGCTTACACCATACATAAATTTAGCTTTTTGCTTTTCTCTTAATTGTAAGCCGTATTCGCTAATTTTACCTCTTCTTTGACCATGCTGACCTGGTGCATAAGGTCTTTTATCTAAAGCACTCTTACCAGCTAGTCTTCTTTCACCCTTCATTGCAAGGCTAACGCCTAATCTTCTTTCAATTTTCTCTACTGGTCCAGTATATCTTGCCATACTATTTCTCCTATATTCCTATACTTATATTATACACGACGGCGTTTTGGTGGTCTGCAACCATTATGTGCTAATGGTGTAATATCTTTTAAGAAAGTAACTTTAATACCTTCAACTGCACCAACACTCTTAACAGCAGTTTCTCTACCGCTACCAGGACCTTGAACACGAATACCAACTTCTTTAATTCCGTGTTCTTTAGCTTTATTTAAAGCATCTTCAACCGCTTGTTGAGCAGCAAATGGAGTTGATTTTTTAGAACCTTTAAATCCTAAACCACCTGCACTACTCCATGCAATTGCATTTCCCATTTCATCTGTAACTGTTACCATTGTATTGTTAAAAGTTGCACTAATATATACTACACCTTTAGCAATATTCTTTTTAACTACTTTTTTCTTAACTACTTTTCTCTTAGCCATTATCTATCCTTACGCTTTTGCACCAACGGTTTTTCTCTTACCTTTGCGAGTTCTAGCATTTGTTTTAGTTTTTTGACCACGCACTGGTAAACCTTTTCTATGTCTTAAACCACGATATGAACCTAAATCCATTAAAGCTTTAATGTCCATAGCAACTTGTTTTCTTAAATCACCCTCAACTAAATAATGTTCTTGGATTTCTTTACGAATATTTGCTGCTTCATCTTCGCTTAATTCATATACACGCTTGTTTGGATCTATTCCAACTGCTGCTAAAATTTTGCGTGAAGTAAATAAACCTATACCATAGATATAAGTTAAGCCATATTCAATTCTTTTTTTCTTTGGTAAATCAACACCTGCAATACGAGCCATACCTTATCCTTGTCTTTGTTTGTGTTTTGGATTTTCGCAAATAATACGAACAACGCCTTTTCTCATAACGACTTTACATTTGTCGCACATTTTCTTAACAGATGGTCTTACTTTCATCTTGTCTCCTAAAAAATAATTTGCTTTCCACTTTTTTACAATCTGCATTTTTAGGTATCACGAATTACCAACTAATATTTAAATGGTGGAAAATTCACTCAAATATTACTTCTTCACACAGATAAATTGCAAAAGTGCTAATATTATCAAAACAAAATTAATATAGGTTTAAATATTAAATTTATTTGTCTTTGATAATTCTAAAAATTTCTTAGCAATCTAATCTCAAACTATTATTTAAGAATTAATTTATAGATTTTACTTTTTTAATTCATAAAGTTTTAGATAACTTTTAAAGTATGTGAAATATCCCAATATAAGCGAAGTTTCAAAAATACTAGATAAAAATAAAATAGAACATATTATAAAAATTATTTAAGAATTTATTAAAAGAAATTTTAAAATTCCTTTTAATATTAAGATGATTTACTCAAAACTCACAAAAGCAATGTCTATAATTACTATTAGGTATTAATAAAAAATATAATACCATATATCAACTATAACAACTATTATTAATATTAAACGATAAAAAGGTATATTATCTCTTGCTCTTTTTGTTACTACTTCAAGTGGGTCATTTTGTGCATACTTTAATATTTCATTAATATCTGATGTATTATCCACAGCAATTTTATGTAATGCTCTTGAAAATTCACCACATTTAAGATTGTCTAAATTATTTATTTTTTCTAAATTATTCATTTTATGCCCCTATGTGTTTAATTGATGTGTTGTAAATTGCACCGGTTCTTGTTAATCTATAAATATTTAAAACACCATCATAACCATATATTGATACAAGATTTTTAAGTTTTGATTCATAAATATTATAAATATCGTTTGATTCTTTAATATTTTTTTTAACCATATCAATGCTACCATCATTATACACACTAGGATAATAAAACAAACCATATATAGCCATTGCAAAAAACAAGTGTCCGACATATGGAGTTAATTGTAAAAGAAGTACTACAAATATAAAACTAAATAACATCATCTTAGATTCATCACGAGGTATATCATTCATCTTATAATTAGCATTGTAGATATTTTTAACAACATTGATATATTCATGAGCCATTTTTTCTCTTTCTAAAATAGCATTTATACTAATTATTTCTCCACTAGGACTTAGCTTACCGATGATTGCAAGAATACCCTTTATAATAAAAGTATTATATACCTTAGTGTTTGAATTGACTGTAGTTGTAGAATTAGTTGTAGATGTAGTATTATAAGTGTTAAAAAAACCCTTATTAATACTACCTGTTGAACTACCTTCTGTATACATAGTCTCCGTAGTTCTACTGCCTGTAGTATAATTGCTTCTTACTACATTTAAAACACAGTTAAAGCCTAAAGAACTAGCTAAATTTTTTAATGACTTTTCTGCATCTTCATAATTAATACTAGACTCGGCAGTTATTTCGTATTCACTCATATGAATTAAGCTATATTGCGTTACGGCACCAACATCTACTAATAAAACTCCATTAAACAAATCATATTTGTCTTCATTTTGATTTTCATTTGTTGTTAAATCACTCATTTAATCTCCTTTCAAAAGAGTGATTATACCCCCCCCCAAGATAAATGAATGGTAAAAAATAATTTAGAAGTTTAGCACCATAAAAAGTGCTAAATTATTTGTGTCTATAAGTAATGCGTCCTTTATCAAGACTATAAGGAGTTAGCTCAACTCTTACTCTATCTCCTGGCATAATTTTAATATAGTGCATTCTCATTTTACCCGCAATGTGGCATAAAATTACGTGTTTGTTATCAAGCTCAACTTTAAAAGTTGCATTTGGTAAAGCTTCAATAACTTCGCCGTCAATTTCTATTACATCATCTTTAGCCATAATTTTCCTTTGTAAAAATGTAAAGGTCAATAATAACATAAAAACTATTAAAAAACTAAATTTATTATTAAATAAAATAATTTAAAATAAAAGTTTATTTCACACAAGGATAAAGTTATGAAAAGAAGAACATTTTTAACTTTATCGTCTGCAGTTGCAGCAAACACTTTACTAAGTGCGAATGAAACACCTTTAGTAAATAATACTCAAGCAACAAAAGACGATAGTAAAGAATACATTGTAAGCTTAAAACATAATTTAAGCGAATTAGGCGAAGTTAGCAAAATATGGCTTCCATTACCAAAATCACGCTCATATCAATACCTTACAAGTGATATTGTAAATAGTGGAAATTACAATGAAATTTATTTAAGTGATTTTGAAACTAATAGTTTATATGCAAGTTTTTCTAATGTAAAAGCTGAATTAATAACACAATTTAGCATTAAAACTCACGATAGAATTACTGATTTTTCTAAAGTTAATTTTAATGAAAACGAGAAATTAGACGAAAGTATCGCACAATATCTAAAACCAAGCGAACATATTTTTACTAGCGGAATAGTAAAAGAATATGCACTAAAAATTACAAAAGGTATAAAAGGCGATTTAGAAAAAGCAAAAGCTATTTATGATTGGGTAGCACTTAATTTTACTCGTGATGAGAGCGTAATTGGGTGTGGAATTGGTGATGCTAAGGCTATTTTAGAAAGTAAAAAACTTTATGGCAAATGCACTGATATTAGCTCTGTTTTTGTAGCACTTTTAAGAAGTATTAATATTCCTGCTAGAGAGTGCTTTGGAATTCGTTTAGGTGCGAGTAGATTTTATGCTGCAATGGGTAGTAAAGAAAATATAACAAAAGCTCAACATTGTAGGGCGGAGTTTTATCTAAAAGGCTATGGGTGGATTCCTTGCGATCCTGCTGATGTAGCTAAAGTTAAATTATCTTTAAACCTAGATAATAATGATAGTGGGATACAAAAATTAAGAGAATTTCAATTCGGAAATTGGGAAATGTGTTGGTGCGAGTTTAATACCAAAAGAGATTTCGTGTTAATTCCACGCCCAGCTCAAGCACCGCTTAATAATTTTGGCTATGTATATGCTGAAGTTGATTCAAATACTATTGATTATTATTCACCTAATGAATTTGTATATGAATACACTTCAAAACAAATATGAAAAAATATTTAATATCAATGTTTATCTTAGCTATTAGCTCTAGCCTTTGTTGTGTTGGAGCTATTAGCTTTTTGATATTTGGAGTAAGCCTTGTTAATTTTGATTTTTTAGCACCTTTTAGAGTATATTTGGGGATTGCAACCTGCATTTTATATTGCATATTTATCTATAAAAAACTAAATCAAAAAAATAAAATCAGATTATTTTTAATAGGACTTGCATTATTATTTATCATATTTTATCCTGAAATTATAGGAGCAATGATTTGAAAAAAATATTATTGTTAAGCTTATTTTTAAGTGTTTTAAATGCTTATGAATACACTTTAGAAATTCCTAAAATACATTGCCCATTATGCACGGCAATTGTTAGAAAGGCACTACTAAAAATTGATGGAGTAAATAAAGTAAATGTTAGTTTAGAAAATAAAACAGCGATAATTAAAAGCGATAAAGAACTTAACGAAAGCATAATAAATCAAGCGCTTTTTAATACAGGCTATCAAGGAATACTTAAATAAATCCTATTTTAAAAAGAATTTAAAATAGGATTAAAAATTAATTTTGATATGGAACTAATTTAATATCTGTCTTTAATAATTCGTTCATTCCACCATCAAGATTTATTATATTAGTAAAGCCGTTTTGCTCAAGCATTTTAGTTACCATTGCACTTCTTTTACCACTTCTACACATAATTGCTATTTTGCTATCTTTTGAATAATTTTTACTAATTTCATTCAAAAAATCAGGATTAATACTTCCATTTTCGTTTAGAAATGTTATCAATTTTGCTTTATTTACAACACCTGTTGCAGCGTATTCACTAGGCATTCTAACATCAATTACAGCATAATCACTATTAGTAAAATCAAATTCCTTGATATTTTGTGTAATTACCTCAGCATTTAAACAAACAAATAAACTTAAACCCAATAATATTTTTTTCATTTTTAAGCCTTTAAAGTATTAAATATCCTATCTCCAGCATCTCCAAGACCTGGGATAATATAGCCTTTTTCATTCAGCCCTTTATCCAAACAAGCAGTAATTAATGCTACATCAGGATGAGCTTTTTTCATTCTATCTCTTGCTTCAGGAGTTGCAATGATACTTGCAAAAATTATTTTTTTGACACCAATTGATTTTAATCTATCAACAGCTGCAATAGCACTTCCGCCCGTTGCAAACATAGGGTCAATTATAATTGCAGTTTTATTTTGCATATCTTGTGGATATTTTTCAAAGAAAAATTCAGGCTCAAGCGTTTCTTCATTGCGTTGAATACCTAAAAATCCCACACTAGCTTTACCCAATAAATCAAGTGCAATATCACTCATACCAAGTGCAGCTCTTAAAATAGGCACTATTACAATATCATCGCTAATAACTTCGCACTCACAAGGCATAAGTGGAGTTTGAATATTAACTTTTTCTGTGCTTAAAAATTCACAAGCTTCATAAATAACAAATCCACTAAGCTTTTTTATATGCTCACGAAAATCCCTACAAGATGTGTTCTTATCTCTAATTTTCGCTAAATAAGTTGAAACTAGTGTATTTTTAATTACTTTCATTCAATAACCTTTCAAAATATGCTTTATCATCAAAATTTTTAACTAAAGCTATGCCTTCATCAACAGCAGCCTTAGCAACTGCAGTGCTAACATAAGCTTTTACCCTATCATCAAATGGTTTTGGAATTATTAAATCTTTTCCATATTTTAAGTCTTTACCATATAATTTTTTAGTTTTTTCGCTAACTTCAAGGCGTCCTAATTCACTTAAAGCCTTAACAGCTGCTATTTTCATACCCATAGAAATCTTTCTAGCTCTAACATCTAAAGCCCCACGGAAAATATATGGAAAGCCTAAAACATTGTTGATTTGATTGTCATAATCGCTTCTTCCTGTTGCAATAATTACATCAGGGCGAACTTTTTTCGCAAGTTCAGGTAAAATCTCTGGGTCAGGATTAGCTAAAGCAAATACTATTGGATTTTCTGCCATAGTTTTTAACATTTCTTCGCTTAAAGCTCCAGCTTTGCTAAGCCCTAAGAAAACATCAGCTCCTTTTAAAACATCAGCTAAAGTATCCTCATCACATTCTCTTACAAATTCTAATTTATGCTCATTTAAATCTGTTCTTTTAGTATTGCAAACACCTTTAGAATCTACTAAATAAATCTTTTTAACCCCTAAAGTCTTATATATCTTAGCACTTGCAATCCCTGCTGCTCCTGCTCCACAAACAACTACTTTTAAATCTTCTAATTTTTTGCCAATTATTTCGCAAGCATTAATTAACCCAGCCGCACTAATAATAGCTGTTCCGTGTTGGTCATCATGCATTACAGGAATACCTAAGTCTTGAAGTCTTGCTTCAATCTCAAAACATTTTGGAGCTGCTATATCTTCAAGATTAATACCGCCAAAACTAGGAGCAATAGCTTTTACTGCTGCTATTATTTCTTCGGTATCTTGAGTGCTTAATTCAATATCATAAGAATCAACATTTGCAAATTTTTTAAATAAGCAAGCCTTACCTTCCATAACAGGTTTTCCTGCAATTCCACCGATATTGCCAAGACCTAAAACAGCTGAACCATCACTAATAACTGCTACTAAATTACCTTTACTTGTGTATTTATAAGCTAAATCACTATCACGAGCAATCTCTTCGCAAGGATATGCAACTCCAGGAGAATATGCTAAACTTAAACTCTCATATTCTTTCATAGGCGTTTTAATAAAAGTGCCTAATTTACCGCCTAAATGATACTCTAATGCTCTTTCTTTTAAATTATTCATAAAATCTCCTTTAAAAAATTATTAAATCTTTTTTTAATCTCATCATTGCCTAAAAACTCCATAATAGCATAAATACTAGGACTAATTGTTGTTCCTGTTAGGCTTAATCTAATTAATTGCGCTATGTCTTTTAGCTTAGCATTATTGCTATCTAAAAATTGTTTAACGGCTAATTCAAATTCTGCTTCAGTATTTGCACCTTTAAAATCATTTACAAACTTAGAAAATAAAGCTTTACTATTATCATTTACAAACTTAGCAACTCCACTTTCTTCATAAGAATTTGGCTCGTTTATAATAATTTTTGCACTATTTATCAAATCTATTAAAGTCTTAGCTCTTTCTCTTAACATTGTTAATAAGAATGAATAATTATTAACACTTGAAAAATCAAATCCTAAATCCTTACAAGCATTTACTAATCTTTCATCGCTAACGCTTTTTATATAATGAGCATTAATCCATTCTAATTTTTGTGCGTTATATGTGCTCGCACCTTTGCTAACATTATCAAATGTAAAGCATTCTTTCATTTCTTGCATTGAAAATATTTCTTGGTCTTTGTTTGAAAATCCTAATCTTAATAAGAAATTTAGTAAAGCTTCAGGCAAATATCCTAAAGCCTTATATTCCATAACATCGGTTGCTCCGTGTCTTTTGCTAAGTTTTTTGCCATCTTCTCCATTTATCATAGCTAGATGATAAAAATTAGGAACCTTAAAGCCTAAAGCTTCGTAAATTATTATTTGTTTTGGAGTATTTGAAAGATGGTCATCTCCACGAACAACATCAGTTACGCCCATTAAAGCATCATCAACAACCACTACGAAATTATAAGTAGGAGTGCCATCAGCACGAGCTATTACAAAATCATCTAAAATATCAGCAGCGTTAAATCTAATTTCGCCCTTTACTCCATCATTTACGATTATTTCTCCATCAAGCGGTGCTTTAATCCTTACAACAGGCTTAATTCCTTCTGGTGGAGTGCCTTTAAAATCTCTGTATCTTCCATCATATTTAGGGCGTTCTTTTCTAGCTTCTTGCTCTGCTCTTAATGAGTTTAACTCATCTTCGCTCATATAACAATAATAAGCATTGCCACTATCAAGTAATTTTTGAATATATTCTTTATAAATATCTAATCTTTTACTTTGGTAAGTAATTTCCCCATCTACTTCTAAATCAACCCATTTAAAAGCTTCTAAAATAGCTTTGGTTGCTTCTTCGCTATTTCTTGCCATATCTGTATCTTCAATACGAAGAATAAATTTACCATTATTTCTTTTAGCGTAAAGATAAGAAAAAAGTGCTGTTCTTAATCCACCAATATGTAAAAACCCTGTCGGAGAGGGTGCAAATCTTGTAACTATCATTATTATTAGCCTTTTGTGAATTTTTTATAGTTATAATCATTTAAAATCACTTAAAGGTAAATAATGAGAAAAATTTTGCTTGCACTTGTATTTGGTGCATTTATGAACGCAAGTCCTATAACTTCAATCATAGCTAGTGTTAATAACGAACCTATTACAAATATTGATATTATAGAAATTTCACAATATATGAATATAAGCCAAAACGACGCATTAAGATTGCTAATTCAAAATAAAATATGCACATCTTTAGCTAAAAAATTCAAATTAACTGCAAATGAACTAGAAATCAATCAAGAATTATCAAAAATAGCTGCTGCTAATAATATTAGCTTATCTACTTTCATAGAACATAACCAAGATAAAATCAAAATGCTAACAGAAAATATAAAAGATGAAATTCTAAAAAAGAAATTATTTGATTTAATCGCTCAAAATTATATGAAAGATGTAAGCGATGATGAAGTAATTAGATTTTATAATTTAAATAAAGATAAAATGAATGGGGCAAGTTATGAAGTAGCAAAAGAACAAATTAAAAGCTATTTAATGAATAAAAATGCTCAAGAATCAGTTCGTAATTATATGGAAAAAGAAGAAGCAAAGGCATCAATTAAAATGTTTAGGTGAGTACTATGAAAACAAAATCAATTCTATCTAACTCGTTTAAGAATTTTATTATTACAACTTTTTTACTAATTGAAATTGCTGGTGGAATTTTTGGAACTTATAGATATATTAGCGAGGCAAAAAGAATTGAAGAGCATCATAGAATTCACAATATAGGAAATGATAGCTTAGTAATTAGGCTACAACAAAATAAAGACCATACTATTTTTCAATTTTTAGTATTTTCTTTCGCTGTATTAGTAGCTGCAGTTATTAGTAATGCAATTTATATAAAAAGATTAAAAAGAGTAAAATCAAATTTTAATGATTTTGCAGAACTTCTCGCAAATTCAGTCAAAAAACATAAGCCTTTGATGCTAAACGATACGCTAAATTACAGCGAATTTCAAAAAATAGCAAATTCTTTAAATGAAGTCTTAAATGATATATACTATCAAGAAAACTATAATTCTTTAACCAAATTACCTAAAAAACAAAAATTCTTATTAGACATACAAGAACTCTATGAAAAAAGCGATTGTCCTATAATAGTTAGCTATATATATCTTAAAGACTATCAAAATCTATTAAAAAGTAGAAGTTTTGATTTAGCTGATAAAATAATATTAGAATTAGCAAGTAGATTTTCAAGTTTTTCTACAACTATTTTAAATTCTAAAATAGCTAAAATAAGTGGCAATGGAGATTTTTTATTAGCATTTCCTTGTATTGATGAAATACAAACAACTTTTAATAATATGGCTATTAAGTTGCACGAATGCTTTAGTGAAAGTATTAATTTTGGAAGTGATGGAATTTATGAGCAGAGTATAGGGGTTGGCTTTAGTGTATTAACAAATGAAAATTACAATCAAATAATAAACGATACTTATAAAGCTGCTCTACTTTCAAGCGTTCAAAAAGATACATTGTATTGCGATTATTCTGATGAAGTTAAAACACAAATAGATAATGAAGCAAAATTAGAAAATGATTTAAAAAGGGCTTTAGAAAAAGGTGAACTTGATGTATATTATCAAGCAAAAATCGGAGCAAATGATAATTTAGTAAAAGGTGCAGAAGCATTAATTCGCTGGAAACGAAATGATAAATTTGAAAATACAGAAAAATTTATAAGAATTGCAGAAAAAACTGATTTAATAATAAAACTTGAAAAATTTGTAATTGCAAAAGTATTTCAAGAAATACAAGTTTTAAAAAATAAAGGAATAAATATTCCAATAAGTATTAATATATCAGCAAAACACTTGCACCATAAAGATATGATAAATTATTTGCTAGCAAATGTTAAAAAATACGATATAAATCCAAATTTAATAGATATAGAAATAACAGAAAGATATAGACTTAATAGCAGTAGTGAAACTATATTAGAAAAATTAAAAGCTATTGGATTTTTAATAAGTATTGATGATTTTGGGAAAGATTATAGTTCTCTTTCTTATATAAATCATTTACCTATTGATACAATTAAAATTGATAAAAGCTTTATAGATGGATTAAATAGTAAAGATTGTGATTTAATTAATGAAAACTCAAAAGCAATTATAATTGGTATTATAAAAATAGCAAAAACTATGAATAAAAGAGTAGTAGCAGAAGGTGTTGAAACACTAGAGCAAGTAAATATTTTAAAACAATTAGGTTGTGATGAATTACAAGGATTTTATTATCATAAAGGTGCTACACCTATTAATGAATTTATAAATATTTATAAAAACAAATTCTAATGAAACTTCATATAGATTTTGATAGCTATTTTGTAAATGCACAACGACTATTAAATAAAGAACTCTGCAATACACCTTGCGTGATTTATGCTGGAAGCGATGAAGATTTTTTCAATCAAGATGCAAAATATATAGATAATAAAATCGCCTTTATGAGCTCAATTGAAGTTGCAAGAAGTGAAAATAAAGTAATTGATTATAGGCATTTTACTGCAATTGCCGTATCTTATGAAGCTAAAAAATATGGCATAAAAGTAGGAGATAAATTAAATATAGCTTATCAAAAATGTCCGAATTTAAAAATAGCTAGAAGTAATATTAGATTTTATAAAGAACTAAGCTTTAAAGTAAGGCAATTTTTAGAAAGCAAAATACCCGTGATTGAACAATTTAGCATAGATGAGTTTTTTGGAGATTTAGAAGGGTTTAAAAAAGACACAGAAGTGCTAGATTATGCAAAATATCTTCAAAAAGAACTATTAGATAAATTTGGCTTACCAGCTAGTATAGGCATTAATAATAGCAAATGGGGAGCTAAATTTTTAACCGATTTAGCAAAACCTTTTGGCATTAGAATGGAATATGATTTAAGCAATGCCATTAAAGGAATAGATATAAAAAATTTCGCAGGCATAGGAAGAGAAATACAAAAATATTTAAGAGCTTATGGGGTAAATACTTTAGATGAATTATTGCAAAAAGAATATTTGCTAGATAAATATGGTAAAAATGGCAAAAAAATCATAGCAAGAATTAAAGGCGTTGATAATGAAAAAGTAGAAGAAACAAAAGATATTAAAAGCCACGCAATATCAAAAAGCTTTAAGCCAATTAGTGATTATGATGAGTTAAGGCGAAGGGTTAAAATACTTGCTAGATATTTATGTGTTTGGATTTCAAAGCACAAATATCATCCTAAAAAAATAGAAATAAGTATTAAATACGGCAATAAATTAGAGCATATTGGAATTGAAATTATGCAACCATTTGATGAAAAAAATCTAATTGATAATGCCGTAAAAGGATTTGAAATTCTTATGAAAAATACGAAAAATATAAGTGTTTATTATATAGGAATTGCTGCTAATAATCTTGATAAAACATATTGTGAAAATATTTTTCAAAACACCACAAAAAATCAAAAATTAAACGAAACCCTAAGTGCTATAAGAGATAAATTTGGCATTAGCTGTATAAAATATGGGGGATAAATATAAATTATTTGTCTTTTAATAAATTAATTCTTTCTTTATAATCAGGCATAAATCCTAAAAGCGTGGTATAAAAAGCCTTTGAGTGATTAGCGTGATAAAGGTGTGTTAATTCGTGCATAATTACCGCTTCTATTGCTAATATATCTTTTTTAATTAATTCGGTATTTAGATTTATATAAGATTTTTTCGTATTGCAAGAACCCCAACGAGTTTTCATTTTTCGCACCTTTAAAGCTTTTATATCTTTACCAACAATCACACAAAATCTTTTTAAAATCTCACTAAAGATTTCTTTTGATTGAATTTTATAAAAATCATTAAGTAATTTTTCTTTATTTTCATCAGTTTCAAGACATTTTAAAATAATTTTATCATTGTGAATTTCTACATTTTTTGAAATTCTTAAATCAAATTCTAAAATATATTTTCGTCCTAAAAACAATACAAAATTACCACTCAAAAGCTCTGCTTTTTTAGTAGTTTTAAGCTCGTTTAATCTTTGTTCTATCCAATCTTTTTTAAGTCTTAAAATCTCATCAATTTTTGCTCTACTTATAAAATAAGGCGATACTACTTCAACAAGCCCAATCTCACGAACTTTTATAATAATATTTTTCACCCGCTTTTTAGTGATTTTTATTTCCATAAACTTTCTCACATTAAAAACAAAACTAATTTTAACTTAAAATATCTTAGACAATCTGCGATATTCCAAATAAAATTAACCATATTTTGGTGTTTTTCTATATTCATAAAATTCCTTTGAAGTAAATGTGATTATTATGACAAAACAATAATAAAAATCTTAAATTATTTTAAATAGTTGTAATTTATATACTTTTATAACTACTCGTTTTTAAAAATATATCAAATAATAAAAAGTTCTTAAAAAATAAGAACTTTTTAAAATTATTTTATATTATCTAACTTTTCACAAGCGTATTTAAATTCTAATTCGCAAGATTTTCTTAAATACTCAAGAGATTTATTTTCATAAAGTTGAGATACTTCATAGCAGCTTTTGTTATCATTATTATTGCAAGCGTATTTGTATAATTCTAAAGCTTTTTCTTCATCAATATCAGTGCTAACTCCATTTAAATACATATTTGCTAAAAAATAGCAAGATGAATAATCATTATTATTACATTGTTTTTCGTATAAATTAAATGCTCTTTCATATAATTTTTCAAAATCATCACATTGAGTATATTTTACTTCACAAAAATTTGCAAAATCATAGCAAGCATTTGCATTATCATCATCTTTGCAAGATTGTTTAACCAATTTTATTGCTAAATTTTTGTATTTTTTATTTAATTTTTTATTTTCCAATTTATCAGAATATTTATAAATATCACTTAAAGCCTTGCAAGATAAATAATCTTCATATTCTTCGCAAGAAACTTTATAATATAAAGCTGCGTTTGCTTCATCATTTTTATCAAACTGATAATAATTAGCATTTTTTAAGCATTCTTCTAAACTCACACACTCAACGGCATAAATACAAACACTAAATAATAAAATTAATAATTTTTTCATACTAACTCCTTTTTTAAGGTAGTAATTTTAGCGAAATATTTTTAAATAGTAATATTTATTTTTAAGCTATAGAAAATCTATAGCTTAAAAAGAATAAGTAAAATCACCTTCATTGGTTTTAATTTCTGCTTGTTTTAAATTCTCACAAAAATGTATAGGTGAAAATGATTGTCCGTATTTTAATTTTTTAGGATTTGATTTTGATAAAACATAATGAAGTTTGCAATTTCCTTTATTTAGTTTAATCTCATATATTTCTAATTCATCTATTTTAGATGTAATTTTGAGTTTTTTAGAAGCTCCTATTCCTAGAATATTAACTTCAGGAGAATTAAGAAAAAAGATTATACCCCCCCCCACCATTCTTAAAATAATATTAAAAAAATAAAAATTACTAGGGAAAATATTTAAATGTTAAAGAAAGAAATTCCTAGCTAATCTTAGCTAGGAAAGAAATTATAATGCTTTTTTAGCTGCTGCTGCAACTTTAGCAAAAGCTGCTGCGTCATTCATAGCCATATCAGCTAGAACTTTTCTATCTAGTTCAATACCAGCTTTTTTAAGACCATTCATAAATCTTGAATAGCTTAAATCATTTAAGCGGCAAGCTGCATTAATTCTAATAATCCATAAACGACGGAAATCTCTTTTTTTGCGGCGTCTATCGCGGTAAGCATATACCAAGCTTCTTTCTAATTGTTCTTTAGCTTTTCTAAAGTGTTTTCTACGACCGCTATAAAAACCTTTAGCTAACTTTAATAATCTTTTATGTCTTCTGCGTCTTACTACGCCTGTTTTTACTCTTGCCATAATTTCTCCTTTTAATGGCGTTTGCTTAAAGCAAATCTTTCCCTAAACGGGGGTAACGAATGATTAAAAATCAAAAACTCTTATTTCATACAAAGCATTTTAAGAACACGGCTTTCATTTGTAGCATGAACAAATTTTGCTGTTCTTAAATCACGCATTCTTTTTGCAGGCTTTTTAGTTAAAATGTGGCTTCTATAAGCTGAACCACGCTTAATTTTATTTTTGCCTACTCTAAAGCGCTTAGAAGCACTTTTTACGCTCTTCATTTTTGGCATAAGCTTTCCTTTTTGTTGAATTTTCTAAAAAAGAAGAGCCAATTTTATCACAATAAAGTTTATATATAGCTTATTTTATTTGAAAGTAAAGAAAAAATTAGCAACAAAAAACTAATAATTATCATAAAAATAATTGAAGTATTAAAACTATTTGTAATATCTTTAAAATATCCAAAAATTATTGGCCCAATAGTAGCTATTAAATACCCTACACTTTGAGACATTGAACTTAAATATATTGTAGTTTTTGTATCTTTTGATTTAATAGCAATCATTATCAATGCAACGCCAAAAATTCCACCAACAGGAATAGAAAATAATAAAGCTGAAATTATTAAAATATAAATATTTGAACTTAATAAACATATAAAAAAAGCAAGAATATTGCTAATACAAACTAAAGTTAAAAGCATTGCTTTATTTTCAATCTGAGCCATTTTATTAGGTATAAAATAAGCTGAAAACATAGAACAAAATTGAAATAATATAACAATATTAGTCGCATAATCTTTATTCATACTAATAGCTAATATGCTAGGATACCAAGTAATTATCGTATAAAAAACACAACTTTGAAGCCCCATAAAAGCAGTGATTATCCAAGCGTTTTTGTTTTTAAAAATACTTAAAAAATCACTGAAATTTTGAGTTTTAGAATATCTATTAAGCCTATGATTTTTAATAAATGGCAGATAGCAAAAAAACGCAATAATAGCAAATATAATCCAACAAAATAAAGCTCCACTAAGTCCAATATAATCAATCAAATAATGCCCAAAAACTCCTATTAAGCTAGAAATGCTTAAAAACATTCCATAAAGTGCCATAATTTTTCCAATATTTTTAAAGTGATTTTTAACAAAACTAGGCATTAAAACATTCAAAATCGCAATACCTAAACCTATTAAAATCGTCCCAAAAAATAAGAAAAAGGTATTAAAAAACGCTCTAGCAAATAGTCCAAACATTATTAAAATAATCGCATAAAGCATAGCTTTTGTATTTGGTAAAATCGGAGCTATTAAAGAAAAAATAAAAAAACAAAAAAGCGGCAAAGCACTTAAAATCCCAATTTGCGTAGAATTTAAATCATAATAACTCATAATATTATCAACTATAGGACCTATTGCAGTAATTGGTGCTCTAAGGTTTAAAGATATAAAAACCACACACAAAATACTTATTAAAAAATAATTCTTTTTCATTTTTTTCCTTTAAAGCCAAAATATTACCTAAAAACTTAAATTTATGCCTAAATATTAGGCATAAATTTTAATCTAAATTATATTTTTGTAACAATTTTAAATAAGCTCCATCATTTTTAAACTTGCTAATTACATTATTAAAATCATCTCTTAATTTAGTATTGCCTTTTTGAAAAGCTATGCAAGTTCCAGCTATTGGAGTTTTTGCGAATACTTCAAAATCATCATAATTTTTAGTATAGCTCTTAGCAACAGCAGCTTCTAATACAAAACCATCAATTTTGCCATTTAAAGTAGATAATACAAGTGGAATGTATTCAGAATTTAAAAATGGAACTACGCCTTTAATATTAGATATTTCATCAGCTTGTAAAGTGCCAATTTGAGCTCCTAAAATAGCTCCTTTTTCAAGGTCTTTTAAAGAATTTAGCTTTTTATTACTTTTTAATTTGATATAGTGGTTTTCACTTTCTATTATTGGATTTGAAAACTCAACATTTTTAGCTCTTTTAGGTGTGTAACTCATACCTGATGCAATAATATCAATCTTTTTTGATTTTAAAGCTAGTATTAAACCATCAAAAGACATTGGAATAATCTCAATTTTTATATTTAACTCCTTAGCAATTTCTCTTACTAAATCAATCTCAAACCCCACAATTTCATCATTTTCCATATACTCAAATGGTGGGAAATCAGGCGATAAACCAACTTTATAAATCTCTTGTGCGAAAAGCCCTAAAGCTAGCAATGTAGCTATAAAAATTTGTTTCATAATAATCTCCTAAAAATTAATAAAAATAAAAAATGTAAAAAATAAAAAAATAGAATAAAAGAAGTGATAAGTTTTAACGCAGATTTGATTTATTTATTTGTAATTTTTCCATTTGTCCTCCTTAAAAATATGACTTATAATAACTTTTTTTACAATAAATTAAAATAAATTCTTCAAAAATATTTTAAAATTGTATAAATTAGTAACAAAAGGAGAAAAAATGAAACTAACAAACAGAGATTTTATAACTTTAAAAGATTTTAGTAAAGATGAAATCCTAGCACTTATTAAATTTGCAAAAGAGCTAAAAGAAAAGAAAAAGCAAGGTATAACAGGCAATCATTTGCAAGGAAAAAACATAGCTTTAATATTTGAAAAACCATCAACTAGAACAAGATGTGCATTTGTAGTAGCTTGTAACGATGAAAAAGCTTATCCTGAATATTTAGGTGCTAACGATATACAATTAGGCAAAAAAGAAAGCATACAAGATACCGCTAGGGTATTAAGTAGAATGTTTGATGGAATTGAGTTTCGCGGCTTTAATCAAAGTGATTTAGAAACCTTAGCAAAATATAGTGATGTTCCTGTTTGGAATGGTTTGACAAACGAATTTCATCCAACTCAAATTCTAGCCGATATGCTAACTATTTACGAGCATTTTAACAAACTAGAAGGGCTTAATTTTGCATATATTGGAGATGGTAGAAACAATATGGCAAATTCTCTTATGATAGGCTGTGCTAAATTAGGATTAAATTACATAAATATTAGCCCTAAAGAACTTCATCCTGATAATGAATTAATAAATCTTTGCAAAAGTTTTGCGAATAACTCAAGTATAAAAATCAGCGATAATATTGAAGATATTAAGGGTGTTGATATTATATATACTGATGTTTGGTGCTCTATGGGAGAAGAAGAAAAAGCAAAAGATAGAATAAATATTTTAAAACCTTATCAAGTAAATGATGAATTGCTTTTAAAAACTGGAAAAAATACAATAATAATGCACTGCTTACCTGCAGTAAAAGGTAATGAAATTACAGAAAATGTATTTGAAAATAATGCTGATATAATTTTTAATCAAGCAGAAAATAGAATGCACACTATAAAAGCTGTTATGATTGCTACTATTTGTGATATAGATATATAATTTATTAAACAAATATAAAGCATTTGGGGTTATAATTACCCCTTTTTTAAAATTTAAATTAAAGGATATTTTTAATGTTTGAGTTGATTAGTGATTCTTTTAAGCAAGCGGTAAATAAATTAAAAACAATAGATGATGAAAAAGCGTTAAAAAACGCTATGGAAACTCTTAAAAAGTCTTTATTAAAGGCTGATGTTCATTTTAAGGTAACGAAAGAATTATTAGTTAATGTAGAAAATGAAGTAAAAGCAAAAGGAATCGGTCAAAAGCATTTTTTAGATGCAATTAAAAATAACCTTACAAACATACTAACACCAGAAAATAAAATAAGCGAATTTAGATTTTCTCCAAGTGGTTTAACATCTGTAATGATGATAGGCTTACAAGGTGGTGGAAAGACAACTAGCACGATAAAATTAGCAAATTATTTAAAACTTAGAAAGAAAAAAGTTCTAGTAGCAGCGTGTGATTTACAAAGACTTGCTGCGGTAGAGCAATTAAGACAATTATGTGAAGCTAATGAAATTGATTTATTTTCAATGGATAGCAAAGACCCTTGCGAAGTAGCGAAAAATGCTCTTAATAAAGCTAAAGATGGCTTATATGATGTATTATTAGTGGATACTGCAGGTCGTTTAGCAATTGATGAGCCTTTAATGAATGAATTAGCTCGTGTAAAAGATATAATAAATCCTTATGAGAGTTTTTATGTAGCTGATGCTATGAGCGGTCAAGAAGGTGTAAAAACTGCAGAAACATTTAATGAAAAAATA
Source organism: Campylobacter sp. RM12654 (assembly GCF_020137585.1). Classification (NCBI taxonomy): domain Bacteria; kingdom Pseudomonadati; phylum Campylobacterota; class Epsilonproteobacteria; order Campylobacterales; family Campylobacteraceae; genus Campylobacter; species Campylobacter sp. RM12654. Next base: position 44,111 of record NZ_JACGAR010000002.1, on the reverse strand, counting down.
GGCATTAGTGGTGTTATTTTAAGTAAATTTGATGCAGATACTAAAGGCGGGGTTGCTTTAGGTATAGCAAAATTATTAAATCTACCTTTAAAATTCGTAGGTATTGGCGAGAAGGTAGGAGATTTTGAGAGTTTTGTTCCAGAAAGAATTGTTGGTCGTATTATGGGAGAAGGCGATTTAGCAACTTTAATGGAAAAAACTTCAGCAGTTTTTGATGAAAAAGAAGCAAAAATCTTAAGCAAAAAAATCAAAAAAGGTGAATTTAATTTCAATGATTTTATAAACCAACTTGAAAGTGTAAAAAAATTAGGGAATTTAGGTTCATTAGTTGGAATGATACCAGGTCTTGGTGGCATTGCTAATAAAGTAAAAGATATAGATTTGGAAAGTTCTAAAGAAATGATACATATAAAGGCAATGATTAGCTCAATGACACCAAAAGAAAGAGAAACTCCAAGCCTATTAAACAATGCTAGAAAAGCAAGAATTGCAAAAGGTGCAGGTCTATCTCAAATGGAAGTTAATAGATTTTTAAAACAATTTGAAAATGCGTCAAAAATCGCTAAAAAACTTTCAAAAGGTGGTATGAAAGGGTTAGGTTCTATGCTAAATCAAGGAAATTTTCCAAAATAATTAAAAATTTTTAAAGCTTTAAACTTATTTAAAGCTTTTTTATAGACAATTTTTGTTTATAAAAAATCTTTAAATCAATCAAGGAGAAAATAATGACAGTTGTAAGACTAACAAGAATGGGTAGAAAAAAGCGTCCTTTTTATCGTATCGTAGTAACAGATAGCAGAAAAAGAAGAGATGGCGGTTGGATTGAAAGTATAGGATATTACAATCCTATGAGCGAGCCTGAAACAATCAAATTTGATGCTGAAAGACTAGCTTACTGGAAAAGCGTAGGCGCTAAATTAAGCGATCGTGTAGCAAGAATTACAAAATAATGGTAAAAGAATTTATTTTTACATATGCAAAAACAATAGCCGCAAATCCTGAGCGGCTAGAAATTTTTGTAGAAGAAAAAGAAAATAACCTAATAGATATTGTTATTATGGCTACTAAAATAGATGCCGGAAGACTTATTGGAAAATCAGGAAAAATCATAACCGCAATTAAAACAATAGCAGTTAATCACAAAAATACTCAAAAATTAAATTATAAAATCACGGTAAAAACTTTTGATGAATAATCTAGTTTATGTTGCTAAAATTGGTAAAACTCACGGATTACTTGGTTTTTTAAAATTTCATAATAAAAGTGATTTTTACGAACAATTTAAACCTAAAGCTGAATTTTTTGATAAGAATGGTAAAAAATTCATAATTAAATCTTTTGATTTTTCAAATTCTTTAGTGCAATTTGTAGGATATGAAGATGTAAATAAGGCTAAAGAACTTGTAAATATGGAGCTTTACTCTAATATTGAAAATACTAGAAAAAATATTAAGCTTAAAAAAGATGAATATTTTTATTTTGATATTATTGGGTTAAAAGTATATCAAGATGATGAGTTTTTAGGTAGCGTTGTTGATATTTTAGAAACAGGAGCTAATGATTTATTAGAGATAAAAACTAGCGATGAATTAGTAAATTTAGGCTTATCTAAGAGTTTTTATATACCTTTTCATAATAATTTTATAATTTCAGTAAGTGATATTATCAAGGTAAATAATTCTAAAAGTATTTTAGAAAATTCGTAATGAAATTTAATTTTATAAGTTTATTTCCAAATCTAATTGCAAACTATTTTAATGAAAGCATTTTAAAAATTGCAAGAGAAAAAGAGCTTATAAAACTACATTTTGACAATCCTAGAAATTATTCTACAAACAAACATAATAAAGTAGATGATACGAAAATCAGCGGTGGAGCAGGTATGCTTATGGCTTGTCAGCCTTTATTTGATTGTTTAGAAAATTATAAAAATTCTCATATTATATTTTTAAGCCCTACAGGAAAACCTTTTAAACAAATTGATGCTAAAAGACTTGCTTTAAAAAGTGAAATTACTTTTGTATGTGGTAGATATGAAGGTATTGATGAAAGAGTGTATGAAAATTATGCTAATGAAGTTTTTAGCATAGGTGATTTTGTCCTAACGGGCGGGGAATTAGGAGCTCTTTGTATGTGCGATGCAATTGCTAGAAATATAAATGGAGTAATAAAACAAGAAAGCTTAGTGGAAGAAAGTTTTGAAAATTATTTATTAGAAGCTCCATCTTTTACTAAACCTTTTATATTTGAATATAAAAAAAATAATATTTTTAAGAAATTTTATTCAATTTCAAGTTTTGTTAAGGGTAATCACGCTAATATTAGCCTTTTAAAAAATCATCTATCGTTTTGCAAGACCAAATTCCACCGCCCGGATTTACTTGCTAAGCACAATAATTTAAGGAAAAACTATGAGAAATAAATATATTGAGCAGTTTGAAGCTAAACAAATTGAAGGAAAAAATATTCCTGATTTTAGAGCTGGCGATACATTAAAACTTGCTATTCATATTAAAGAAGGTGATAAGTCAAGGGTTCAAAATTTTGAAGGTATTTGTATAGCTCGTCGTGGTCAAGGCACAGGTGAAACTTTTATGGTTCGCAAAATTGGTGCAAATGGTGTTGGAGTAGAAAGAATATTCCCAATTTATTCTGATAGTCTAGAAAGTATTACGGTAGTTCGCCATGGTAAAGTAAGACGCTCAAGACTATTCTATCTACGCAGATTACGCGGTAAAGCTGCAAGAATTAAAGAACTTAAACGCTAATATTACGGAGATTTTTCTCCGTTTGTAGAATTTCGTTTATAGAATGATTACAATACAAAAAGCTTCAGAAAAAGATTTAGATTTAATCTTAGAATTTATTAAAAAATTAGCTGATTATGAAAACTTATCAAGTAGCGTTGTAGCTACTAAAGAACTTTTAAAAGAAAACTTATTTATAAAACAAAAAGCTTATGTTTTAATAGCTTATTATGATTTAAAGCCTGTTGGATTTGCTTTGTATTTTAATAATTTCTCTACATTTTTAGGAAAATGTGGAATTTACTTAGAAGATTTATTCGTTGATGTTGAATACAGAAATAAAGGAATAGGAAAAGCACTTATAAAAGAGCTAGCTAAAATAGCCAATCAAAATGATTACGAAAGAATTGATTGGGTTTGTCTTAAAGACAACTATCCAAGTCTTGAAGTTTATAAAAAAATAGGAGCTAATACAAAAGATGAATGGCTACTACATAGACTTGAAAAATCAGATATAAACAACCTTTTAAACAATAAATAAATAAGTTATCTTAACTATGTATAAAAATCACTTAAAATATAAATAATAAGAAATTAAATCATACATTTAAAATTCTTAAATTAATACCTTAGCTAAATCAATAATGTAATAACTTTAAAATCACTAATTATTGTTTAGTTTTAGATTTTTAAACAATTCTAGCTAAATTACTTTTAGTATTATAAGCTTTTATTACCTATAAATATTATAAGCGTTTAATAAAACTAAAAATACTCATAAATACATTTATTTTTCAAATTCCAAAACAATTAATAATCAAACCAACCATATTTATAACCACCTTATAAAGCGTTATAACTAATTTACAATAAAATAAAAAATAATTAAATAAATTATTTCTTAGGAGTTATAAATGAGAAACGATTTTTTAAAAATCAATGGAATAATCGCATTTTTATTAGTTGGGTTTTTGAATGCTTTTGTTGATTTAGGACATAAAATCATTATTCAAAACACGGTTTATAAGATTTATGATGGCAGCACGCAATTATTTTTAACTGCAATTATTAATGCTTTAATTTTATTACCTTATATTTTTAGCTTTTCAATATCAGGATTTTTAGCTGATAAATACCCTAAAAATAAAGTTATGAAAATAACTGCTTTAGCAAATATATTTTTAGTATCAATCATTTGTTTTAGTTATTACAATGGTTATTTTTATCTAGCCTTTATAATGACACTTATTATGGGTATTCAATCAGCCTTATATTCTCCTGCTAAATATGGTTATATTAAAGAGTTAGTTGGTATCAAGCAACTTGCTATGGGAAATGGTGCTATAAATGCTGTTAGTATTGTGGCTATTTTGTGCGGAATGCTTGTATTTTCTTTAGGTTTTGAATTATTATTAAACGAGTTTAGCACGAGTAAGGATATATTAACTCAAGTAGCTCCACTAGGCTTATTACTAGTAGCTTTTAGTGTTTTAGAATTTATTTTAGCGTCTAAATTACCGCAGGTTAAAAGCGAAAATTCTAATTTAGCATTCAATAAAAACGATTATTTAAAAGGAGTTTTGCTTAAAAACAACCTTAGCTTAATATTTCAAAATAAAGTAATTTGGCTATGTATAATAGGAATTGCCTTCTTTTGGGCTATTTCTCAATTATATTTAGTATCTTTTCCTGTATTTGCTAAGTTTCATCTAAATGAATTAAATACCTTTTATGTGCAAGGCGTAATGGCAGCTAGTGCAATAGGCGTTATTATAGGCTCAATAATTGCAGGTAGATTTTCTAAAAACTACATTGAATTAGGGCTTATCCCGCTTGGTGCTTTAGGATTATTTTTAAGCTCATTATTAATAAGCTTTCTTAATAATTTATTTGCCTTTGCACTTGTATTTTTTATATTTGGCATATCTGGGGCAATATTCACAATCGCTCTTAATTCTTTAATACAATTTAATGCTAAAGAAAATGAATTAGGTATAGTCTTAGCAGGAAATAATTTTATTCAAAATATTTTTATGCTAAGTTTTGTAATACTTGCTACTTTTTTTGCTTATTTAGAAATTGATGTTTTATATTTGTTTTATTTCATTGTAGTTGTGAGTTTTTTAGGCTCTTTTTATGTATTAATAAAACTGCCTTTTTCTTTAGTAAGAATAATAGTAAGCCTTGCTTTTTATCAAAAATATAGATTATTAGTAGCAGGATTTGAAAATATTCCACAAAATAAAGGAGTGCTATTATTAGGCAATCATATTTCCTTTATTGACTGGGCTATCATACAAATGGCAATCCCTAAAAAAGTGCATTTTGTAATGGAGAGAAAATACTATCAAAAATGGTATATTAGAATGTTTATAAAGCATTTTGGAGTAATCCCTGTAAGCTCTGCTGCAAGTAAAGAAGCCTTAGAATTAATTGCAACTTATATCAAAAAAGGCGAAATTGTTTGTATTTTCCCTGAAGGAACTCTCTCAAGACACGGACATTTAAATGAATTTAAAAGTGGTTTTGAATTAGCATGCAAGGATTTAAGCGAAGATGATGGGATTATAATTCCTTTTTATATCCACGGGCTTTGGGGTAGTTCGTTTTCAAGAAGTGATGAAGAATACAATCTAAGAAATAAAAAAATCGGTAAAAGAGAAATAGCAATAGCATTCGGAACAGCCCTTAGCATACATTCAAGTAAAGAATTAGTAAAAGCTAAAGTGTTTGAACTATCATTCTTAGCTACAAAAACTCAAAGCGATAATCTAAAAACAATAGAAAAAGCCTTTATCCTAAGTGCTAAAAAATACTCACAAAATATAGCGATAAACGACCCTTTAGCAGGAGATATAAGCTACAAAAAACTCCTAGCATTAAGCCTAGTGCTTAGTAAAAAAATCCCTAACGATGAAAATATAGGCATATTATTACCTGCTTCATTTGCTTCAACGCTTGTAAATCTAGCTAGTTTATTTGCTGGAAAAACCATAGTAAATCTAAATTACACCGCAGGAATAAAAGCAATAAATCAAGCAAAAGAAAGTGCAAATATAAAGCATATTTATACATCATCTAAATTCTTAGAAAAGCTAGAAAATAAAGGCTTTAAATTAGAATTAGAAAATGTAAATATCATTTATTTAGAAGATTTAATAAAAGCAATAAAAAAAGAAAAGCTAGATATTATCTTTAAACTCTTTTTAATAAGTATCTTACCTAGCTTTATGTTACAAGCCTTATTTACTAAGAATTTAAGCAATGAAAAAACAGCTGCGATTTTATTTAGTAGTGGTAGCGAAGGAATGCCTAAAGGAGTTATGCTAAGCCATAAAAATATCTTAAGCAATATTGCTTCAATTTCTAGCATAATTTGTGCAAAAGATGATGATGTAATACTCTCATCTTTACCGCCATTTCACGCATTTGGACTAACCGTTACTACATTTATGCCTTTAATAGAAGGGATAAAAAGTGCAACTTGTGCTGACCCTACCGATGCTTTAGGCGTTGCAAAAACTATAGTAAAAAATAATGTTAGCATTATGTGTGCAACTTCTACATTTTTAGGAATTTATGCAAGAAATAAAAAAATAGATGAAATTATGTTTGATAGCCTTAGAATTGTAGTTGCAGGTGCTGAAAAATTAAAGCCCGAGATTAAATCAGCTTTTGAGCTAAAGTTCAAAAAAAATATTTACGAAGGTTACGGAGCTACCGAGACAACACCTGTTGCAAGTGTGAATCTACCTAATAAATTTGATAGCACATATTGGCAACTACATAGAGCAAATAAAGATAAAAGCGTAGGTATGCCTTTACCTGGCACTGCTATTAGAATAGTTGATCCACTAAGCTATGAAGAATTAAAAGCAAACGAAGATGGACTTATTTTAATAGGCGGACACCAAGTAATGCAAGGATATTTAAATAATCCTGAAAAAACTGCCGAAGTTATAAAAGAAATAGACGGCATTAGATGGTATAACACAGGGGATAAGGGACATTTAGATGAAGATGGATTTTTATACATTGTAGATAGATATTCAAGGTTTGCAAAAATTGGTGGAGAGATGATTTCTTTAGGACTTGTTGAAAGCGAAGTTGCTAAAGTGATTAATAATGATGAAGTAAAAATCTGCTCTACTTCTTTAGAAGATGATAAGAAAGGCGAGATGGTAGTTTTATTAATTGAATGTAGTGAAGAAAAATTTGATTATTTTGTAGATTTAATAAAACAAAGCGAAATACTAGCAATTTATAAACCTAGTAAATATATTTTGATAAAAGAAATTCCATTATTAGGCAGTGGAAAAGTAGATTATAAAGAAGCAAAAGCCCTAGCTAAAAGTATTTTAGAAAACAATTAATAAAATTTATACTAAAAGGAAGAGTAACTTAAACTCTAAACCTTTTAGTTTTGTAATACTAATTAAAGTTTTGCTAATTTTTGAATATTAAAGTATCAAATGAAATTCTTAATTATTTTGAGATGCAAAATATTTTAGATTTTACTTATGCGTTTTTAATATTAAATCAACATATTTAATTCATTTTCTAAGACAGATTTTGGAGTAAGCGATATAAATTTTTTAACCATTTTTCCATCTTTATCGTAAATAAACATAGCAGGCACACCCCAAACACCACCTACTACATTGCTTAAATACTCAACATCTAAACTCTCATAAATAGTAGCAAATGTAACACCTTTTAAACTTTCTTTTGCCATATCATAATCTCTCATACCGCCTAATACAGCAATAATTTTATAATCCTTACTAAGCTCATTTAAGATAGGAATTTGTTTAGCACATACACCGCAATCCTTTGTGTAAAAAAACAACATAAAAGGCTCATTTAATCCCTTTAACGCCTGTTCTTTCGCACTATAACTTAAATGTATTGGCTCTTTTGAATTTAAAGCTAACATTGCTTCATCTTTACAAGCACAAAGTAAAAATATGAAAATTGCTAGAAAAAATCTCATAAATATTCCTTAATCTTATTAGTTAAAAATTCCAAACTTCTATCGCCTAATACCTTATCCACATAAACTCCATCTTTTAAAATAAATAAAGTCGGAACAGCAAAAATATCATACCTACTCCAGCTAATGTCTTCTTCATCTTTTAAAAAAATCATATTTGAATATTGGTGTTCTAATTCGTGTTTTTTAATAGTCTTTAAATCATCAATAGAATTAATTGCATAGATACTAATATTATTTTCATTCGCAAATTCATTTAATCCAGCCATTACTTTAAGGCAAGCAGCACAACCATTTTGCCAAAATTCTATCAATTCTATACCTTGTCTTTTTAACTCTATTTTATTTAAAGCTGTAGTTTTTGCAAGAATATTAGGAGCTTGTTTATTTAATACTAGCTTATTATCTTCGCAAGATACAAAAAACAAAAGTATTAAAACTATTAGAATTTTATTCATTCACTATAAGTCCATCTTTAATAGTAATTATCTCATCTCCATTTTTAGCCAAGTCAGGATTGTGAGTAATTAATATAATTGTCTTGCCTTCGCTTCTTAATTTTTTAAATATATCTAAAACTATTTCTCCATTTTCTTCATCAAGATTGCCAGTAGGCTCATCAGCTAATAAAATATTTGGATTATTAATAAGACTTCTAGCTATACAAAGGCGTTGTTGCTGACCACCACTTAATTCGCTAGGTAAATGCTCTAATCTATCTAACAATCCTACTTTATCTAAGATTTTCTTAGCATCATTTTCTTCAATACTTGAATGATAATATTGAGCTAACATAACATTTTCTAATACGCTTAAATAAGGTATTAAATGAAATTGTTGAAAAATAAGCCCTATTTTTTCTCTTCTTATTCTTTGTTTATCAGCTTCACTTAAATGAGTTACATTAATACCATCTAAAAAGTATTCGCCTTCACTTGCATTATCAAGCAATGATAAAATATTTAAAAGCGTAGTTTTTCCACTACCACTCTTACCTACAATACTAAGCCAACGACCTTGATTTAATTCAAAATTAAGACCTTTTAAAACATGGGCTTTATCAAATCTTTTATGTAAATTACTAACCTTAATAATACTCATTTATTCTCCTCTTAAATTACCTACTATATCTATTTGCAATGCTTTTTTTATCGGAAAATACGCAGCAAATGATGCAAAAAATAATGATATAAAAATTGAAAGCACAAAAGCACTTAATCTAAAATCTATACTAGCATTAAAAATAATATTGCCTAAAATCTGTGCTAAAAAATACCCACCAATAGTGCCTAATAAAGATGAAACAACAGCTAAAATAAATACTTCATAAGCAAATAATTTTGCTATATCTTTAAAACTAGCCCCAAGAGCTAAATGCAAGGCTATTTCTTTTTTTCTTGAAAAAATAATTGAACTAAGAGTTGTATTAACACTTGTTGAGCTAATTATTAAAATAACAATAGAAATCAAAAACATAAGACCCTTTATTTTTTCTAAAATTGCTCCTTCTTTTAAACTAACACTTAAAATTGGTTTTAATTCTGCATTATTGCTCACAGCTATTTTGCTAAGCTCTGATAGATTTTCAAAATCATCATCAACTATTAAAGATACATAAGAATATTTATCATTAATACCTGATAAATCTTTAGCGGAATTTAAATTGATAAAAGCCATAGCGTCAATCTCATCTCCAGTAGAAAAAATCCCTTTTATAATATAAGTTTTCTCATAAGGAATACCATTTTTTACTATTGTTAAAGGTAGTTTTTGATTTATGTCTTTTTTTAGCGTATTTGCTAAGTCTATACCTAAATAAATACTATTATCTTTTGAATATTCGCTTTGACTTAGGCTACCTTTTTTAACTAATAAAAACTTATTGATTTTTTTAAATTCATCAAAATCAACCCCAGCCACTATTAATTGCCTTGTAGAAAAAACAGGGCTAAAGTATAAATAAGGAGAATAAGCTAATAATTTGTCTTTACTAATTTTTGATTTAATTAAATTAGCTTCTTTAATATCTAAATAATCATCACTTTTAGAACTAATTAGCATATTTGCCCCGTAACTTTTAAGCTCTTTACTCATTTTATTGTCAATATCAAAATATATATTTAAAAAAGCATTAGTAACGCAAGTTCCTATAAAAATTGATATTAAAACTATTATTAATCTTTGCTTTGAAAAAACTATACTCTTTTTAACTTGTGTGAAAAAAAAGTTATTTACGCTCATATAACACCTCAACTATTTCAATATTTACAAAATTCTTAGTAGCTATTAATGAGCCAAGTAAAGCCACCAAACTAGCAAAAAACATACAAATAAATATAATTATAAAGTTATATTCAATACTATGAGAAAAAATACTATAAGATATAATATCACTTACAAAAAATCCAAATACAGCACCAAAAATACTAGCAATTAAACTAACAAACAAATAATCAATTGCAAAAACCAAATAAACTTGTAAATTACTAGCGCCTAATGCTTTAAACAAACCTATTTCTTTTTTTCTTCTATAAACATCGCTATTTATTAAAGACGCTTCTGCAATACTTGCGACAATTAAAGATATGATAAAAATAATTCCCATTAGACCTTGAATTTTTTTAACGATAGAGCTTTCAGCATCTGCTACTTTACTAACAGCTTTTGCACTTGCTCCTTTATAATTTTCTTCAATTTGATATGCAATAGAGCTTACAAAAGCCGTGCAATACCAATTATCAAATTCTACTTGATTTAAACTCTTTATATCATATCTTGCCCTATGAGCTATGTCATTTTCTGGAATTGTTAGAGCTGATACTTCTGCTCTTTCATAAGTATTTGGCTCATTTAAAATATCATTTAATCTATCTATATTAATTAAAATTTTATCTTCATAATCACCCAAATTACTCACAATGCCAACTACTTTTAACTCTACTTCTTTATCATTTATAAGCACTTTAAAAGTATCGTTAGCTTTAAGATTTAAAGAATTTGCTAATTTTTCACTTATATTTACTTCATTTTCTAAACTATTATCATTTACAAAATTTAAATCAGTCTTTAAAAAAGGTAAAAGAGATAAAAATCCAGTATCAAATACCACGGTTTTATTACCAAATTTATCTTGTTCTATGACTAATTCTTTATTAAAATATGTGCCTAAGATACTGATTTTTTTGCCTTGAAATTCTACTTGGCGTTGTTTAAATGGAGCTATTGCTGTTATATTATTTGACCAGAAAATATCTTTAATTTTTCTCAAATCATCAAGATTTAGGAATTTACTTTCGCTTTGTAATTTAAAGCTTTTATTGCCAACTTCAATACTATAAGATGAGCCTTGTGGTAAAACACTAATATTTGCTCCATAATTTCTTAGCTCTTTTCCTAGCTGATTGCCAACTCCAAGAGTTATATTAAGCATACAAGCAAGGAGCAAACAAGCTAAAAAAATAGTCGCAAAACTTAATAATTTTTGAATAGGATTGCCTAAAATTGATTTTTTTACTATTCTTAAAAACATTTTTACTCCTAACTTCTTCTTTCAATCAAAAATAAAGCTTTATCACTTGAGCTTACAAATTTTGATGGGTCTTTTTTAAATTCTTGATAACTTTCATCAGAATTAAAATAATAGCTAATACCATTATAAATATAGGTTTTCTTAGCTTTTGTGTTTAGAAATTTTTCTTTATTTACTGGGTCTTGAACTTGCATTTCAACTACTTTACTAAAATAGTTTTCCCCACCTAATACATCTTTTACTTTCACAATTATCTTATCGTTAATAACTTCAAATTTTAAAGGAATTGGATTACAACCACCTTCTTTACCTACGCTAGGTAAAAATATCCTAACATTACAAGCTACACATAATAATTCATTATTTTTCATAACATAGCCATTATCCCCACAAATACTACAAGCATCAAATACTACTACAGGAGTTTGCTTACCTGCGTGGCGATTAATTATAAAAAATCTAATTTCCTTACCAGAGCTAGAAATATAAGCATAGCGATATAATTTACCATCTTGAATATCTTTAGCATCAAATTCAAAATAATCTTTATTTTTAGGAGTAATGATTTTTGGCTCATCAACTTGAATAGGTTTAGAATCTACTAAATCATAAAATAACATAACTAAAGCAGCACTAATACTTAATATAAAATGAATAGTAAAATGAGAATTTATACTAAAAGTTTTTGCGATATTTTTTCTATATTCTATGTCAAAATCACAAGCTTTTTCTCTATATTTTGGTCTATTTTTTAAGCAAGTGCCAACATAAACAATGCCTAAAATCAAGCAAATATAATAATAAAACTCGGCATAATATCTACTCTTAGTAATATAACTAAGCAAAACAGAGCTATCACTAACTCCAATTCTAATTAGATAATACATAATCTCAGCAAAAGCAGTATTTAAAAACATAATTGCAAAAATTACATAAATACAAATTCTTGATTTTGAAAATGAATTTGAATTAGCAAAAAGAAAATTAATATAAAAAATAATACAAATAAAAATAGCTAATAAAATAAAGCCAAAATTTAAAATCCCTTGAGTATCTAATAAGCTTGATGAAAATATAGGATAAGCAACTGATAATAAAAAATATTTTAAAGAAGCTGCTAAAGATATAAAAAAGCTTAATATATAAGCAAATAAAGAATTATTTTTAAAAATTACTAATTTAATTAAGCTAAAAAATAAAGTAACTAATAAAATTATATTAGCTGTTAATACCCCTATTCTATCTACTTTTTCATAGTGGAATATATAAAATAAAATATATCCAAAAATAAAACCAACTAAAGTAAAAATAATATTTAATTTTAATGATGAATTTTTAGCATAAAAAGCTGTAAAAAAACTAACTAAAAAGCACTCTAAAAATATATGCACAAAATATATACTCATTATTGTCCTTATTTTTGTATATTTTTTATAGAAAGCCTAAGCTTTCTATATTTTAAGTTTTATTTATCAGGTGTTCCTGTGTATTTGAATTTGTATTTAACATTAAATGTATCAAACCACTCGCCAACACCTGTTTCTTTATCTACGTGGCGACCAAAACCTTGTTTTTCAGGATTATCAATTACAAATTCTAATTCATAATTACCAATTCCTGTATCCATTTTAATATTTGCACCATAGTGAGGACCATCATCAGCTACCATTGGCATAAGTTTTCCAACTTTTGTTTTACCATTATCAAGGTTAGTTAATTTATAGCCAATTGTAAGATATGGCATCCAAAAACCTTCAGGAAAACCATTTGGATTTTCTTTAAGAGCGTGAATGTCAGCTTCTAAGTGAATATCAGCTAAAGACGCTGCTAAATCAATACCTCTTGGCTCCATTTCAATTGGTTGAAGATACACAGCTGCTATTTCCATTCCGTGTAATTTATAGCTTTCTGCACCATCAATTGTAGGAATTTCAACTTCTCCTGCAAACACTGAAGACGCTAAAAAAGCACCTGCTACTAAACTAAGCAATGATTTTTTCATTGTTTCTCCTTTGATTTGATTTGCATATAAACAACTCCTCCTATTAATAGGACGAGGATTATTGCCTGTAAAACTAAGCTCTCATAATAAGGATATAATCCTAACCAAGTAATGCTTTCAAATTGCATTGGTATGAGATGTGGAGTTAAGACCTTGCCCTCAACAAGTTCCATAATCCCTTTGCCTGTAAAAGCAAAACACATATAAAAAATAATGATTGAGGTTATTAAGAAAAATTGTTTTATAGGAATTCTAATTGCACCAGCTTTAAGTAAGAAATATAAAACTACTAATATAACAATACCAAGAGCTAAACCACCTAAAACAGCACTAAGTCCAGCACTAGAACCAGAATCAATCAATAATGCTTGATAAAACAATATTGTTTCAGCACCTTCTCTAAATACTGCTAAAAACACGGTCCACCATAATGTTTTAGCACTGCCATTTGTAATAGCTAATCTTGCTTGCTCTTTTAAATTACTTGCATATTTTTTATTTCTTGCATTACTAAGTAGCCAAAAGCCAACATAAAATAATAAAACAACAGCAATTAGCATTGTTACACCTTCTATTAGCTCTCTACTTTGTCCTGAATTTTTAATAAAATATGAAACTATAAAAGCAGTGATAAACGATAAAACAACACCACTACCAAGTGCTGAATAAGCTATATTTAATCTGTCTTTATTACCGCTTTGAATAATATATGAAATTATTGCAACTACTATTATTAAAGCTTCTAAACCTTCTCTTAAAATAATAGTAAGTGATGATATAAATAAAAACCAAACACTTGTATCATTGATTTTATCTAACTGACTTTCAATTAATTTATTTAACTCATCAAAATTAGCAATTAACTCATCTTTAGAAGCCTTACTTTTAATTAGTGCTGTTCCTTTAGTAAATTTTGCTTCTATTTCAAGCTTTATATTTGAATTAACAGCACCAATTTTACTCTCCATTCCTTTTGCTTCAAAAATGTCTAAATATATATTTTGAAGAGCATCAATACTTGCTTTTTCTCCCATTGTTTCATAGTCTTGAACTATTTTATTTAAAGCTATTTTAATATCAGTTGCAACTTGAGTATAATCTACATTCTTAGTCTCATCAACATATCCAACTAATTTTAATTTATCTAAATTACTAGCATCTATTTTAGTCATTACATCAAATATAGAATCTAATATCTCTTCACTTCTAGCTCTCATATCGCTTTCAGTTACTTTTCCTTCGCGAATATCACTGCCAAAACTTCTTAACTTGCTTCTCATATTAAGATTTTTTGTTGCATTTATTAGAATTTCAATATTTGTATTTATATATATTTCTTCTCTTGCAACGCCAATTGTATCAGCTGCTTTTGTAAATTCTCCTTGCTTATTATATTGAATAGCTTCGTCAAATTTCTCACTTAATAAATCATATACATATTGTAATTTCGGGTCAATCGCAGCTGCTGCTTGAAGGTCTTCTAAACTATCATAAACTTCTTTTTGCATAGTTGGTTTTGTGATTTCTCCACTTGCTTCTTTGCTAAGATGGGCTAATTCTGCTGCTTTTTGTTCTTCACATTTAGTTTTTGCACTATTTTCATCTGCTCCAAACATCATCTCACCTTCAATGCAAGTTTTTAACAAATTCTCTCTTGCATTCATTTCAGCTTTTGCTTTATCATAATTTGGATCAGAGGCTACTGCAACTATTTTAAAGCCATTTTGTATAACTGGCGTTACTTCTTCTAAATCAAATATCAAACCATCTATTAAAGCTTCAATTTTGCCTATATTTTCTCCACGCCCATAATAACCACGAAGATTGGTAAATTTTCTCTCCATCAAATAGCCTTTTCTACCAATATTTCTTCCAATAGGACCTTCCATATTTTCAAAATGTTGAAAATAAGCTTCACTTGCAAGTTGTCTTGCAGTTTTTGCATCACCTTTTTTATAGGCTTCTAAACCTTTATTTAGCTTTTCTATAATTAAATCTTTTTCCTTGAAATAATCAACATCATCTCTAGCTATTAAAGATATACAAATAGCAAAAATAAGCAAAAATATTTTTTTCACAAGATAACCTTTATAATAATTTTACTCATTATTGTATGAGTTATAAATAAATAAAATCTAAATGATACTTATTATTTTTTTCATTATTATCAATTAGAATTAATGTTGATAAAAATAATTTATTCTTATTAACCATTTTTAATAATTCGCTCCTACAATTTCGCGACTTTTTTAAAAGGAGATAAAAATGAAAAAAGTATGTTTGTCATTAGTTGCCTTTATAGGCCTTAATTTATGTGCTGCTGAAATTCCTGCAGTTGATGTTTTAGATTGCAAAAGTGCTGAATGCATCAATGGCGCAAAAGCTGAAAAAATATTAGAAAAAAGTGAGCAAAAGGTAGTAGAAGAAGTAAAAGCTAAAGAAGAAGTGGTAAAACAAGTTAGCGATAAAGTAGAAGAAAAAAAAGAAGTAGTTAAAGAAGAAGTAAAACAAACAAAAGAAGAAATTAAAAAGGCAAAAAAAGAAGCTAAGAAAAATAAAAAAAGTAAAGAAGCTAAAAAATCAAAACACAACAAAAAAGAAAAAGTAGAAAACAAAAAATAATTTATGCTTACGATTTAGCTAATGCTAAATCGTAAAATACTTAATTAAAAAATCCCAAAATATATGATTTTAAATTCTCAAAACCACTTATAAAAATTACAATAATTACAATAGGAATAAAATATTTTATATAATAAAACCAAGCTTTATAAAGTGGATTTTTAAGTTCATAATTATTGCTAATTTCTCTTAAAGCTTCATCTTTACCTAAAACAAAAGCAACATAAATTACACAAAGTAAAGCTGTAATTACAAATAAAATATTTCCACTAATAAAATCAAATGTATCAAAAATATTTCTCCCATAAATTAAAACATTATCAAGCACTCCATAACTTAATAAAGCAGGAATATTTCCTAATATAAAAATTCCACCTAAAACTAAATTAATCGCTGTATTTTTTGAGATTTTAAATTTTTCTTCTAATACAGAAATAATTACTTGATAAATAGGCAAACTCGTAGTAAGTGCAGCTGTTAATAATAAAACAAAAAACACTATAGCAAAGAAATCCCCAAAATGCATATGAGAAAACACTATTGGTAAGGTTTTAAATACTAATGATGGACCAGCATCAGGACTTAATCCAAAAGAAAATAAAGAAGGAAATATCATAAATCCTGCTAAAACCGCTACAAGAGTATTTACAATACCTGTAATAATTGCTGTTTTTAATAAATCCTCGCCTTTATCAAGGTAACTTGATAATGTAATCATAACCCCAAATCCAAGCGATAAAGCAAAAAATACTTGTCCTATAACATATAAAAATATATTAGGTGTAATCTTGCTAAAATCAGGATATAAATAAAACTTAATCCCTTCAATTGCCCCATCTAAAGTAACATTTCTAATAACCATAGCAATAAGACATAAAAACAAAAGCGGCATTAGATACTTAACAGAACGCTCAATTCCATCAATAACTCCACGCCTTAAAATAATCCAATTAATAAATACAAAAATAAATGTATAAATTCCTATCATTAAAGGGTCATTTTCTATATTTTTTTGATAATGTAAACTAGTTTGCTCTGCTGTAATTACTGAAGTTAAATCAAGCCCGCCTAAATTAAACATAGACATAATAATATTAACAATATAGCTAATTACCCAAGCACCTAAAACCATATAATAAGCCATAATCGCATAGCTTCCAAATAGCCCTAAATACCCAACAAATTGCCATTTTTTACTAAAACAATCAACGCTATTTTTATGCATTCTTCTGCCTATTATATTTTCTACTAAGATAATAGGAACACCGACTAAAAACATAGCTATTATAAATAATAAAACATAAGCACCACCACCATTTTCTCCTACCATATAAGGAAATCTCCAAGTAGCTCCAAATCCAATAGTAGCACCTGCAACGGTCAAAATATATGTAAGTCTATTACTCCAAGTAAGTCGTTTCATAATGTATCCTTTTTTGAAAAAGGATACATTTTATACAAAAAATAATGATAATTTCAAGTTTTTTTTAAATAAATTTTACAAATAAAAATCCTAAAGCAACGCTTAAAGCAATCATTAAAACGCCTGGAATAAAGAAAGAATGGTTAAATACATACTTTCCTATCCTAGTAGTTTTTGTATCATCCATTCCAACCGCACCAAGTAATGTTGGGTAAGTTGGTAACACAAAGAGTGCTGAAACTGCTGCAAAAGAAGCGATGATTATTTTTGCGTTTTCTGGGTTTTCATTTAATGCAAGTGCAACAATTACTGATGGAACTATTGCTTTAGCAGTTGCTGCTTGAGAATATAAAAGCATACTAGCAAAGAAAAAGGCAAAAGCTAATAAGAATTGATATTGTTCTACTAAGCCTTTAGCAAATTCTTTTATTTCATTACTATGAGCGCTTACATAAGTATCTCCTAGCCACGCAACACCTAAAACACAAACACAAGCATTCATACCGCTCTTAAATACACTTGTTTCAATGATTTTTGAAGTATTGATTTTAGTGCTTAATACAATAAAAGTAGCAATGCTAAGCATTACACACATAATAGCACTATCTCTTGGAATAATTATCTCATCAGCTTTTAAGCCTGAAATATAAGTCGCATAACAAACAACAGCTAAAACACCGATAACAAAAATCGCAACGCTAGTCTTAGCACCTTTTATAATCTCTTTTTGAGTGCTTTGTTTTTTTGCTATTTCGCCTTTTTTAAGTAATTCTTGATAATACTCATCAGAACTTAAATCAAGATTTGAAAACTTAGTTACCAAAAACGCACTAAGCATACAAGCTAAATAAGTGCTACCTATCCAAATGCTTAATAATGTTAAATAAGAATACCCAAAAGGCTCAAGCACACCACTAAGATAAACAACAGCTGCACTAACAGGACTTGCAGTAATTGCTATTTGACTTGATACAACTGCAAGGCTAAGTGGAGCTTTTGGCTTAATATTTTGCTCTTTTGCAACCTCAACAATTACTGGTATCATAGAAAACGCAGTATGCCCTGTCCCTGCTAAAATAGTTAAAAAATAAGTAATACTAGGAGCTAAATAATTGATTTTTTTAGGATTTTTCCTAAGTATTTTTTCAGCAATATGCACCAAATAATCAAGCCCGCCTGCTAATTGCATAGCCGAAATTGCTGCAATTACTGACATAATGATTAAAATTACCGAAGTTGGAATTTCGCCTGGTTTTATACCACACAAAATACCTAATAAAATAACTCCAATCCCACCAGTATAGCCAATCGCAATTCCACCAAGTCTAACACCTAAAAATATAGCTGCTAAAACTATGGCTAAATCCAAAAATCCAACAACATTTGCAAAAAGCAAAAAGCAAATCGCTACAACAATCCAAACATATTTGTTTTTCATTTTAACTCCTTTAAAATGCCAATTTTACACATAATTATTTTAATGTTTTATAAAAATTAAAAGATTTAAATTTTAAAGAATAATTAAAAAGAAAAATTAGGAATTTAAAATCAAATTCCTAATATAATTTAAAATAATTGCTTATGTTTTATAGCATTAGCCAATAAGCCAATAGTTGTGCCATTATGAGCAAATGCAGTAGCTGCTGGGCTTAATAAACCAAGTGTTGCAGCACCTAATATGAATGAATTAACCCATACCGTTGTGCTAAAGTTTTTATCAATTTTTTTCATAGTTTCATTAGCTATAACTTTTGCTTCTAAAATACAAGCAAAATCATCTCTTAGTAATCCAATATCAGCACTAGCTTTTGCTAAATCAGCACCTTTTTGCATAGAAATTCCAACATCAGCCTGAACTAACGACGGAGCGTCATTTATACCATCGCCTATAAAGGCTACTTTTTTGCCTTGAGCTTTTAAACTAGCTAAAATATTTGCTTTATCTTGTGGTAAAAGCTCTGCGTAAACCTTATCAATTCCAAGTTCTTTTGCAACTTCTAAAGCCCTACTTTCAATATCGCCTGTTAGCATTACTAATTCTTTTACGCCGTTTTGCTTAAGCTTTGCTAAGACTTCTTTAGCATTGCTTCTAATTTCATCTTTCATAGCAATTACGCCTAATAATTCTTTAGATTTTGCTACATATAAAAGAGTTAAGCCTTTATCTAAAAGTTCTTTAATATTTGCATTAGCCCTAGAAAAATCAACACCTTCATCATCTTCTAAAAAGTGCCTTGAGCCAATTATTACTTCTTCATTATCAATGCTAGTTTTAACGCCGTGTGCTACTATAAACTCCACTTCTCCGTGATTAATATGAGAAAATCCACGCTCTTTAGCAGCCTTTACTATAGCTTCCGCAACAGGGTGAAAATAATGCTCTTCAGCACTTGCACTAAGATTTAGTAAGGTTTTTTCATCATATTTTGGACTAAATACATGAACGCTTTCAACTTTTAAGTCCCCATAAGTTAATGTGCCTGTTTTATCAAATACAAAAGTATCAACCGAGCTTAAATTCTCTAAAGCAGTGCTACCTTTAAGCAATATCTGTCTTCTTCCTGCATAAGAAATAGCACTTTTAAATGCCACAGGAGTTGCTAGTTTTAAAGCACAAGAATAATCAGCCTGAAGCACACTAGCCATCGCTGCACTTCCTTTATATAAATATGCAAGTCCAGCAAGTCCTAAAGTAACAGGCACTAAACTATCTGCTAATTTATAAGCTTTTTGCCCTATTTTTGATTTTTCTTCTAAGCAATCTTTCATATAATGTAAAATCTTAGCCGTTGATGTATTTTCTCCAACGCTTTCAGCCCATATTTTAATACGACCTTCAACTACCACGGTTCCACTTAAAACCCTATCTCCACGACTTTTAGTAACTGCTTGGGCTTCTCCTGTCATAGAAACTTGATTAATACTAGCAATCCCATCAACAATATAACCATCAACCGCTATATTATCTCCTTGAGATACCACTACAATATCCCCTACTACCAAATCTTTTGCACTTTTTTTAACAAGCTCTTGATTAACCTCTACCCAAGCGTGAGTTATTTGTGGTTTTGCTAGTTCTTTTATCAAATCATCACTTTTTGCCACTACGCTTTCTTCAATATATTCGCCAATATTTAGCATTAAATTAGTGCTATTTGCTGCTTTATAATCTTTTCTATATAAAGAAACTCCTACCGCTGCTGCTTCTAATACTTTTGAAGTTAAGCCATTTTCAATAAGTTCTAAAGTTCCTTCTTTTAATAAAGGCAATGCAGTTGCACTAGAAACAAAACCATCATAAATAGGGCTTGTTTTATAGCTATTTGCTAAAGCTAAAATAGATGAATAAATCATAGCCTTACTTGGAGTTTCTTTTGCTTTTTTTAATTGCTTAATTTCATAAGTGCTAAAAAAATCTAATATTTTTTGAGCTAAATTATTATCAATTTCTTTTGAACTTGTAAAAACTAAGCTTTTTGAAGCATTATTAACACTTACAAAAACACCAGAAAAATTAAGATTAAACTCACTTACTAATAAATGATTATCGCTTAGATTATTAAGCGTATTTAGCCTAATTCTAAGACGATTTTTAGAGTGATGAATAACCTTACAATTATTCTTGCATTGAAGCTTTTGCATCTTCTACTTGCTCTTTAAATTCTTCAATAGCAGCACTAGCAAAACTTTGAATTTTTGCAACACCTTTTGCTAAAGTATCTTTTGCATCTTTATTGCTTAATAAATAAGTAACCGCAGCACCAATTAAAATTCCTTTTACTAAAGGAGAACCAAAAAGCCCTGTTCCTTGAGTTGTTAGCGAACTTAAAAAGCCTGTATTTTGATTGTTGTTTGCAGTATTATTTAAATTATTGTTTGAAACATTATTTAAATATGGATTATAAGAATAATTTTGATTGTTATATCCTTGATTAACATTGTAATTTTGATTGTTGTTTAAATATGGATTATTATTATTTGTCATTTTATTTTCTCCTAAAAATTGATTAATTAAAATTCCACTAATTCCAGAAACTATTGCGTTTTTATAATCTTTCCTAGCTATATCATTGCTTGTTTTAATTGCAAAATAGCTAGTAACTCCTACCTTTAAACTTGCTTTTAAATCTTGAGTTGTAAAAAAATTATTAAGACTAGAGCTTAATAAATGATCACTCGGAACTCTATTTGATGTAAGCATAATTTTTACTTCTTAGAGCTTTTTTTAGCTACTTCTTTCTCGCATTTGCAACAAGGTTTAAGTTTTGAGATTTTTAAAATTGCATTTTCTGTCATTTTTCCTGCACTTTTTGCAAAATCTTGAGAATTAAACTCACTTATACTTTTTTTAATACTATCTTTTTTATTATAAATTGTTACTGCAGCTACGCCTAATGCTGCACCTAATATGAATGGAATTGGCATGATAATCTTCCTTTATTTTAAAATATCTTTTAAAAAATTACTAACTAAAGAATCTACATTAAATTCATTAGTCGCAAGGCTTTTTCTTAAAGCCACCTGATACTCATTAACCGAACTAGCCCAAAGTCTAAAAATAAGGTCTTTTAGCTTTTCATCTTTGCAAACATTAGCCGCTATTTTATAAGCTTGAACGATTTCAAATTCTTTTGCTAAAAGTAGCAAATAAGCATCATTTAAACTACACTCAACCAATAAAGCATTATTATCGCTAATTAATAATTGATTTAATTGCTTTTTTGCATTTAAAATATCTTTTAAAATACCATCATTAAAGCAATTAGCATAATACTCATATAATTTTATGCTAGTTAAATCTAGCTCAAAAGCTCTTCTTATATCGCTGTTTTCTAGTTCTTGCAAAAACTCTTGGTTTTCAAATCTTAGCTCAAGCAATGTTAAGCTCCTTTAAAGCTAGGTTAATCTCATCAATGTTTTTTGCATTGATTAAATTATCAAGGCTTTGTTTTGATATGATTTTATCATCATATAAAATAGTAACCTTGCCTAAGATTTTATTAACTTTAACTTCATTAATCCCTTTTAGATTAAAAACTTCATCAATGTCGTAGCTTTCTAAGTCTTTTAATTCTCTTATCTTGCTAGATATATCAAGTCTTAATCTACCACTTGTGTGATGAGTGATTGTAATGTATTCTAAAACTTCACTTAAAACCTTAGCTTTATCCATTAAAAATCCTTTCGTTTTCAAAAATGATTGTAGTCCCTAAAACTTAAAATAAAATAAAATATATAAGATAATGATAATCAAAAAGTGGCAAAAACTCAATATTTATGCTATTTTGCTAATCTTTTCTATATTAAATTACTAAGGAATTTTATGAAAAAATTATTTTTTATCTCATTTTTTACAACATTTTTGCTATCAAATAATCTAATAAATGGTAAAGTTGATATTAGCATTCAAAATCCAATAATTAGTAAAAGTGAAATCACTTACACAAAATATCCGATAAATAATAAAACCTTATTAATTTTAGCCCCAAATTATCGCTCAAGTGGTAAAACTTTAAATATTACTTTAGACAATCAAGAATATAGCCTTAAAGTGCTTGAAGGAGAATATAAAAAAGAGCAAATTAAACTTGCAAAGCCATCAATTATTAAGCCAAACAAAAAGCTACAAGAAAGAATTGCTAAAGAATACGATGAAGCAGTGAAAATCTATGCAAAAAGCACCGAAAAAGTATATATTAATAAGCCTTTTATAATCCCTTTAGATAGTGTTATTACAAGCCCTTTTGGAAGTGCTAGGGTGTTTGAAAACACTCTTAAGAGTTATCATTCAGGCACTGATTTTAGAGCAGCAATTGGAGTTAGCATTCCAGCTAGTAATGATGGAGTAGTAGTTATTGCAAAAGATAGATACTATTCAGGTGGTAGCGTTGTGATTGATCATGGATACGGCGTTTATTCGCAATATTATCATTTAAGCAAGATTAATGTAAAAGTGGGTGATTTTGTAAAACAATCAGATATTATAGGACTTAGTGGAGATACGGGCAGGGTTAGTGGACCTCATCTTCATTTTGGAATTGCTATAAAAGGCGTTAGTGTTGACCCACTTGATTTTGTAAATAAATTCAACGCAAAGGCTTTTAATTGATTTTTAGCAAATATTTTGATACTTGGAGTAAAGAGTATTATAAAAAAGGTGTAAAAGTTGGTAAAGATGGGGATTTTTATACAGCTGTTAGTGTTGGAGAGCTTTTTGGCTTTTTGTGTGCTAAAAGATTTATTTTTTTAGTTGATGAAAAGATTTTAAAACTACCTATTGATATAGTAGAAATCGGTGCAAATGAAGGGTATTTATTAAAAGATTTTTTAACATATTTAAAAGATAAACGCCCTGAAATTTATAAGCAAATTAATGTGAAAATCATAGAGCCACACGACAATCTAAGGGCTTTACAAAAAAAGAATTTGAATGTGGAATTTAAACATTATTATTTTGATGATTTTAGTAGTGATAATGCCTTTTTTATCGCAAATGAATTATTTGACGCTTTTGCTTGTGAGCTTTATGATAATCATAAATTTGGCTTCGTTGAAAATGGCAAAATAATCTTTAAAGAGCATAAAAATAGTTATGAATATTTACAAGATAAACTTGAAAAACGCTTGGAATTTTCTCCTATGATATATGATTTTTTAAGTGCTTTAGATAAGAAGTGTAAGGAATTTTATTTTTTAACATTTGATTATTTTTCTACATATTTAAATGATGAGTTTAGTTTAAGAATATTTAAAAATCATCAATTAATTGACCCATTTAACGCTAATTTAGAAGAATTATTTGCAAATTGTGATATTACTTGGAATGTAAATTATGATGAATTGTGCTTTTATTTTGATAAACTTAATCTAAAACATAGCTTTAAAAAACAATCAAGAGCTTTGATGGAATTTGGAGTAGATGAATTTAGCGATATTAAATACGCAAATGCCATTAAATATCTATTTTTTGGCTTTAGCGATAATTTTCATTGTTTAGAATTTAATAAAAACATTAAAGGAGATTAAAATGGATAAAACAAGTAAAGAATTAATAAAAGTTGATGCAAATACTATCAACGAATTAGAAAACGAGCTTTCAAGTTTGCTTAAAACTAGAAATCAAGAGTTAAAAGAACAAATTAAAAAATTAAGCGAAGAGCAAAATAAATTTGAATATCAATTAAATGATAAATTAAAGAAAATTGAAAAAGCCAAAAGCGAGATAAAACCCAAGTCTAACGCAGCATTAATTACTTTATTAAGTATATTGATAATACTTGTAGTAATTGATGTCGGGATTAGAATTTTTGCTAATTAATCTAGGAAATTCCTAGATTAAATATAATAATCCTTGCAGTCTTTAAAATCGCAAAAAAGCACCGCATCAACGCCTATTAAAGCGGCTTTTTCAATATCGCTAGTATCTTTTATAAAAGATAAAATCTTACTATCAAATAAATATTTTTCTGCTAAAAATACGCTGTCTTTTAAGATTTTAGCATTTGGGATAATGTATTCACAAAGTGCTGCATTTGATTGCAAAACTTCACTTAAAGTATCGCAAAATATAGCTCTTTTAATATTTGGCTTTGCTAATATTTCTTCGCTAAATTTTACACAACTTACATTATTTACACTAAGTCCTAATTCAAATTCTAAAGCTGTAAATTGATTTTTTATATAATCTAATCCATAAATTAACATTATTTATCCTTAAGTGCATTTTCTAAAAACAATATTTCATTTATATAATTTTTTTGCAAATATTCTAAATTAATTGAGATTTGCTCTAATTCTTCTAAATTATAATCATTTAATTTTGCTAATAATTCATCGTAATCTAAGGCGAATTCAAAGCCTTTTGCAAAATTAATTTTAGTATTATTATAAATTAGTTCTAAGTCTTTTAAAATTGATATTTGATTTGATATTTTCTCTAGCATATTAATTAAAATTCTTTTTTATTTCATCTAATTCATCTTGGGTATATCCAGCCATAATTCTAGCGTTTTCATTCATATTTTTAATAGGTCTTATTAGGTGTTTGTATTCTAAGAGTAAATCACAAAAATTCTCATTTGTCCCACCTGCGTTTTTATACCATCTATCGCCTTTATTTACATGGCTTATTTCATCGTGCAAGATGATTTTTAAAACTTCTAATAATTTTGATTTTATTTGGTGTTTTGTGCTGCTTATTTTTTTAACCACAAAAGGATTAGCATCAAGCCCACAAGCTTCTAAATGCCTATGCACGACCCCCATTCTAACCTTAAAACTAGAATTAGTAGCTCTCATAGCGTCAAATAAATTAGTATGCACCCCAAAATCTCCGTATTTATATCCTAGCTCATTTAAAGCGTCGTTTAATAGACTAAAGTGTAAGCATTCTTCTTTAGCTATTTCTAAAAAATCACTCGCAAACAAAAGCCCACCGGTATGATAAAATCTATAAGCAGCATCTAACGCAAGGTCAATTGCTGAATATTCAATATGAGCTATTTGGTGTAAGGTCTTTGCTAAAGCATTATCAGAACTTAGTTCTTTTGGTCTTTTAATCCTTGTTGGGTGAATAATCTCAAGGCTTTTTGCATAACTTGGCTCTTCTAAAACTAAAGGCTCGTATTCATTATAAGCTAGGTTATTGCTTAAAAAATCATCGTAAAAATCATCAAATTTAGCTAATTTTTTAGCATAATCACTCTCGCTTAAAACATCAAATAAAGTATGCGAATAATCTTTCATATTAGTCCTTAAAGCTTATAAATGAGATTTTTTATTTTATAAAATCTTTGATAAAAACATAGTTTTACCAAAGATTATTAAAAAGAATTTAAATAAATACTATTTAAATTCTTTTATTGTCTATAAATCTTGATTTTATTTTATACATTACTTAATAATGTTTCCATTATAGATTAAATACCAAGATAAAGCCCTAAGTTTAGTTTCTAAATTACTTAAAGCCATAAAAGAATTATTTTTATAAGCAATATCTTTACCTATTTTTAATTCATCTTTTATTTCTTCTTTTTTCAAAGAAAAACAAGCATTTCCAAAACTATAGTATCTAAAATCTTTAGGTGCTATTAGATTTATTATACTTGGCATAATATCTAATTGATTTGTTATCTTGCAAGTTGGATAAATCTTAGCTTGTGGGTAATACATAATTACAGGTATAGTGTGAGTTGTAGCTAAATCATCACTATCATCTATATTGTATCTTCCATAGTGATCTCCTGTGATAATAAAAAGACTATTAGGCTCTTTTTTAGCAGTATTTTTAACCCAATCAATCATTATCTTTTGGCTCCAATATAATGTTGCTAATTCGCTTTTATATTTTTTGCTTAATTTTTCAATTTTATCAAATGGAATTTTTATATCGCTATGTTTTAAAAAATTTAAATCAAATGGTGGATGATTGCTAACTGTTATCATAATATTTAAAGATTTTTCATCAGCCTTTGTATCTAAAAAATCAAATACTACATCATCATCAAAACCCCAAGCATTACGAAAATCTTTTGAAGCTTTTATATTATTTTCATCATAAGTATTAGCGCCTAATAAATCAAACAAATAAACGCTCCCAGACCAATTATATTCAGTGCCTTTAAAAAAGTTTGTATGAAACCCTAAAGCTTTAAAATTATCCACGATATTTGTTTTTATTTTATAACTTTGTATATTTGGTTCAAAATCCAAATAATTATCATAATAAGTGTTAAGAATTTGAATCCAAAAGCTTTCTCTTGTATTTTCTGCATTATGCAAAGCTTTTATATATGCTACATTATCTTTTTTGATAAAATCATGCAAATCACTAAAAAGTTCAGCAAATCTTGTTTCAAAAACCCAATCTGACAAACTTTCATGAATAATATAATAAATCTTTTTAGGTTTTATCTGCAATTCATCTTCTTTAGTATGCTCTAAATACTTATATAAATCAATCTCTTTATCACAAGCTTTTAAGACTTCACAGGCTGTGTCTCGTGGCTCTCCTATATTAAAACTTTTAAAAGTATTTTTATAAGTTTTTATTTTTATATAATTCATTAAGCCTTGAATATGTCCATAAGCACTAGTTTGTAAGATATTGTTTTTAAATTTTACTTGCTCTATTGGAGAATAAAATTGCTGATAATTTAAACTAAAAATTAAAATTATTCCCAAAGGGATAGCGAAATATTTTTTATTATTCTTTAATATTTTTTCATGGATTTTTATAAGAATAATAAAAAGTATTATAAAAATTATAAATGCGGGCACTATACCATAACTTGATTTAATTGCAGTTTTAAACAATTTAAGTGGCTCTTCAACAAATAAAAGCAATATTACATCATCTATATTTTTACGATAAATCTTAAAAAATATCATAAATACTAATTCACTAACAAGCAATAAAAAACAAGCTATATCATAATAAATTCTAATTAAAAAGTTTTTACTAAAACTAGCTATTAGATATAAAGTAGCTAATACACTGCACCAAGCCATATCAAAGCGTAGTCCTATATAAAATACACTTAGAGAAAATTCATTATAAATAGCTAAAAATATAAGCCTAAAAGCAAGGCAAAGACTTAAAAATACAAAATAAACGCAAGTAGTTTTATAAAACATATTTATCCTTAAACTATCTTGTATTAAAGCCAAGAATTTAAATCACTTTAAATTCTTAATATACCACATTACTTCCACCAACAGGAATGTAAATAACATCACTTTTTGAAATATCTGTAAAATTATTATTTGTTTTTGAAATTCTTCCTGTTAGGTTTGATATTATTTTAGGGTCATTTAATACTATATCGCATACCTTATCTTGACCTTTTGATTTTTTTATTACTACATAATAATCATCAAGGCTTATTTCTAAACAAGGCTTATTTTTAACTTTATAAACTCCACTATCTAAAGCAACATTTGTCATTGTTTTAATATCTTTAGCAAACTCATTATGAGCTGTGTAATAACTAGCTAAATCTCCTATTAATAATGTAATATTTTGATTAGCTTTAACTATTTCAGCATCATCTCTTGTAGCATTTAGTTTAGGAATTGCAACTGCTGCTAAAGCTCCTAATATTACAATAACAAATATAAGCTCTATCATAGTGAAGGCTTGTTTTACCATAATACTCCACTTCCACCTAGTCTAAGGAATGTATTTGAAGTATCTAAAGTGTTTTTTGGTGTTGTAAAATTACTATCGCTATAACCTTGTCCTACAATGCCTGAAGCTTCAGCTTGGTCTAAAAATTTTTCACATATTGTCCCAGTTACATCAGCAGAAGCTCCCCTATGTAAAGCTATATAGTTTTCTTGTTTTGTATTCTTCTTAACTTCTACAAATAAACATAGTTTTACATCTTTAACAGGAAACCATGCAGCATTAATTGGCTGTGCAGGCGTTGTTTTATTATTCCATAGTTCAACTCCAGTTAAGCTTTGTAAATTAAAACCTGAAGCAGGAATATCGCCTTTAGAAGTATAATAGCTGTGAATATCACTCATAAGTGTTGTAAGATTTGTATTTGCTTTAGCTAATTCAGCATCATCTCTCGTAGCATTTAGTTTAGGTATCGCGACTGCTGCTAAGATACCTAGAATAACTATTACGAAGATTAGTTCTATCATTGTAAAAGCTTTTTTCATCTTTATCCTTTCTGTTTGTTTTTATAAAATTCTATTAAATCTTCTATAAGTTTTAATTTATTTTTTGTATTTGATTTTAAGCCTTCAAGCAAAATTAAAGCTAGATTATTATTTAAATGCAAAGGACAATGAGCACTTCCTTGAACAGGATAAGCATTGTGTATCATATCTCCGTTTTCATCTATTACTTCTTTCCAATGAATTCCTATTGCATTTTCTATGCCATATCTATGATAGTTAGAACAAATTACTCTCATTCTGCAATCTTCATAAAGGATAGATATTTTTTTCTCATCTCCCCAAGCTTTTGCTAAAGTTTTGATTTTAATATTTTTCATTTTTCTACCTTTATTTGTGTTTTTTCTTCATATTTTTGAATTAAGGTGTTTAACTCTTCATCGCTAATTTCAATCTTTAAATCATTTTTTAATGTCTTTAATCCGACTAATAAAGCAAGAGATAATTCTTTACTTAAACGAATAGGGGTGATTGTATTAAAGGTTAATGGAAATGCTTTTGTTTCTTTGTGGTCTTTCCAAAAAACACCTATATCATCATTTTTCTCGTAATCAGGAGAACAAATCACTTCTATTTTATTAGTTTTATATATAGGGTAATTATTTTGCCAAGCTTTTTTCAATTGTCTTTTCTTTTCATCTGGCATTATTTCTCCTTTAGAATTTAAAAAAGCCTAGCTAGTAATGAATACTAACTAGGCTTATAGTTAAATATTTTTATTAGAATGATACACCACTTGAAGCGTAATCAAAAGAAACACCACTTGTAGCCACTGTAGAAGCCATTTTACTTGCTACTGCTGTAACCACTTGTGTTCCACTAGCATTGGTTAAAGCTGCTCTTATACCATCTTGAGCTAAAACTTTTTTACATACAGGATCCATAGAAGCTACTGCTGCAGGAGTAATTTTAATCTTAGTTCCATCTTCAACCGCAAAAGTTAAACAATCTTTAGTTTTTACTTGCAGTTTTCCACTAGAATCTAAAGGAACATTTGTTAAAGCATTCATAGCAACTTTTGTTGTTCCAGTAGTATAAAAACTTCCTTTAGCTGTATAATAAGACGCAAAATCACCCATAATTGTAGTTATATTTGTAGCAAGTTTTGCTTGTTCAGCGTCATCTCTTGTAGCATTTAGTTTTGGAATTGCAACTGCTGCTAAAATTCCTAAAATTACGATTACGAAAATCAACTCAATCATTGTAAAGCCCTTTTTCATGGCTATCTCCTTAAAAAATAATTTCACTTTATTTACACAAATGTAAATCAAAAGCGTTGGTGTATTTTATTTATATTATTCTTAAATTTTACTTAAAATATGACAAATTTTTAAGTTTGGCATACTCACTTTTAGAATAAATTTCGTGTGAATAAACCCTACTTAACATTGTTATATCGTTGTGTCCTAAATGCTTTGCGATGATTGGTAAATCAAGCTTTAAATGTATGCAGTTTGACGCAAAAGTGTGCCTTGTAGAGTGTAGGCTACCTATTTTTAAATTCAGAGATTTTTTTAATTTATTAAACTGATAATAAATAGCAAAATAATCTAAACTAAAATGAGAAAAATTAATATTTTCTAATTCTTTTTTAAGTGCGTTTGATAGCGGGATTATCCTTGATTTTCCATTTTTTGGAGTGGTTATGCCGTATCTTGTGGCGTTTTTGGTAATGCTTATTAAGTTTTGCTTATAATTTATATCTTTTTTGGTGATTGCTAATATTTCACTAGCTCTTGCTCCTGTGTAAAAAGCAAAATATAAAAATGTTTTAAGCTCTCCTTTGGCTTTATTTAATAGCTTTTTTATGTGAAGTTGTTTGATGGTTTTGTTTGGTTTAATGGCTTTTGTAGGTTTTAGGAATTTGATATTTTTTAATGGATTTTGAGTGATTATTCCTAGTTCTAAAGCTAAATTTATACCTTCATTTGCGTATGATATGAGTTGTTTTATAGTGCTATATTTTAATGATTTTTCTTGTAAAGTTTTTATCAATTCATAAGCTTTTAATTTTGTAAATTCTTTGATTTTTATATCTTTTAATATTTCAAAAAGCATTTTATGAAGATATTTTTTGTTTTCAATTGTGCTTGGCTTTAAAGATGATTTTTTAAACTCAAATGAATAAAGGCAAAAATATTTTAGGCTTAATTCTTTTTGGTTTTTGAATAGTTTAAATAATGGCTTAAAAGCAATTTTGCATAGAAATCTTAATAATTTTAACATTTTTTATCCTTTTTATATAATATGTATTATATTGTATTGATAATATAATATTTATTACATATAATTACTTAAAAAAGGAGTGAAAATGAAAAATATTTCAATAAGAATAAGTGAAGAAGACAAAATCGCAGTTGAAAATATATTTAATGAATTAGGACTTACTTTAAGTAGTGCTACACTTGCATTTTACAAACAAGTAATTATTAATAATGGCTTACCATTTGAGCTAAAAGTCGATCCATTTTATTCTAAAAAAAATATTGATAGATTAAAAAAATCTATCGCTGAATTGGAAAAAGGTGAATACATTACAAAAGATGTTTTAAATGATTAAATGCTGGTCTAATGATGCTTGGGAAGATTTTTTGTATTGGCAAGAAAACGATAAACAAGTGCTAAAAAGGATTATAGAATTAATAAAAGACATTGATAGAAACGGCTATTTAGGGATAGGAAAACCAGAGAGATTAAGCGGTGATTTAGCTGGTTATTATAGTAGAAGAATTGATAAAAAAAATAGGATTGTATATAAAATCGCAGATGGGAAAATCCTAATCGCGCAATGTGGCTCTCATTATAAAGACAAATAAGCTTATAAATCTTCAAAATATTAAAAATTGTCAAAATATTAGCTAGTTTAACTAGCTAAATTCGATATGAAATTTTAATTAGAAAATCAACTTTTGTGTAAATAAAGTGAAATTATTTTTTAAGGAGATAGCCATGAAAAAGGGCTTTACAATGATTGAGTTGATTTTCGTAATCGTAATTTTAGGAATTTTAGCAGCAGTTGCAATTCCAAAACTAAATGCTACAAGAGATGATGCTGAACTTGCAAAAGCAGCTAGCAACTTCTCAACAGTTATTAGTGATATTTCATCATATTATACAGCTAAAGGTTCATTTGCAACAAAATTATCTGATATGACAAATGTAGGTTTAGATGGAGGAACTACAGCAGCTGCAGCAGGCGCAGGAGCTACTGGTGAACTTAAAATTAAAGATAAGAAGTGTATAAAATTTGAAGCAAAAGATAGCACGCTAAAAATAGGAAAAGGTACTGATTCAGCACAAACTATTTGTACAAATTTTTATGCTATTTCAAGTGTTAAAGCAATTACAGGAAATACAGATGTTCCAGATTTTACAAGTGCATATGAAATTAGACTAGGTGGCGGAAATATTTCTTTCTAATTTCACTTTATTTGATGAATATTACAAAGCTAAGTTTGGTAAAATCCAAGCTTAGCTTTTTTTAAATTTTAAAGGACAAAGATGAAAAAAGCTTTTACAATGATAGAACTAATCTTCGTAATAGTTATTCTAGGTATCTTAGCAGCAGTCGCGATACCTAAACTAAATGCTACGAGAGATGATGCTGAGTTATCAAAAGCATTAAATGATTTTTCTACTCTTGTGGTAGATTTGACTAGTTACTATACCGCTAAAGGAGATTTTACCGGTGGTATTGCTAATATGACAAATGTTGCTTTAAATCCGGTAAGTGGTAATGATTTAAAAACATATCCAGCAGGTTATTTTGGTATTAAAGATGCTAAAAATTGTCTTTATATAGAAGCAGAAGGAAGAAATAAAGCAGGTGTAACAAAGACTAATTATATTCTGCTTAGAAAACAAGATGATTCTAAAGAAATATGCAAGCAATTAATATCTAAAATTAATGAATTAAGATTATATGGAGATGCTTATTCTGATAAAGCTCTACAAAATCAAGCAACTGCTTTTGATGGTGGTAGTATTTATATAAAAGTAGGTTCTAGTTCTGTAAATTGGTAATTTTAGTAGGGCATTATGAAAACAGCATTCACAATGATAGAACTTATATTTGTTATTGTAATATTAGGTGTATTAGCAGCAGTTGCAATTCCTAAACTAAATGCTACAAGAGATGATGCTGAAATAGTAAAATCATCTCAAAACCTTGCTATTTTAATTAGTGATTTAGGCTCTTATTATACAACCCAAACAAATTTTAGCAGTAATTTAAAGGATATGACTTCTCAAAGTCTAAAAGATGATAAGTATTTTACTATTAAAAATACTGATTGTTTAGAAGTTACTACTGATGATTATTTTATAGTGGTAAAAAAACTAAAAACTAGAAGTGAATTATGCAATAAATTATTAGGCTTAGAATCTTTAAAACAAATTCTAACAGGAAGAATTTCAAAAACAAATAATAATTTTACAGATATTTCAAAAAGTGATATTATTTACATTCCTGTTGGTGGAAGTAATGTGGTGTATTAAGAATTTAAATTAGGAATTTTAAAATAAATTTCTTATTTTAAATTCCTACAATTTATTATTTATTCTTATTTAATTTTTACAATCAAGCTATAATGAAATCCACAAAATAGTCTTAAATTTCGTTATGTTGTTTGATTCTAATATTAACTAAATTACTTTTTGATATACTACACTACGAAAAAGCATTGATTTTGATATTAAAAATTACAATAATAGGAGTAAAAATGGGCGAAAACGATATAATTGCAACCAAACAACAAGTAAGAAAAGCTGGAGATAATATAAGAATAGGTATTGCCACTGAAAACGACTATGAGATAGTGTCTTTTTGGAGAAGTGTTCACGCTCAAATAATGTCAAGCTTTGCAACATCAATTAATAGAAAACTAAAAACAAATAAAATTACCCCTATAGTAGTAGCAAGAAGATTAAAAAGGCTAAATTCTGTTGAATACAAGTTAAAAAGATTTCCAGATATGAAGCTTGATAGAATGCAAGATATTGCAGGACTTAGGATAGTATTTACCAATCTTGACAATACTAAAACTTTTCAGCAAATTATGGAACAAACATATCTTAAGGGTATAAAAAAATTTAAACTTTTACGAACTAGTGATTATATCGATAAACCAAAAGATGATGGATACCGCTCAATCCATCAGATTTATGAATATCAAGATACGACAAAAAGAGCCTTAGAATTACAACTTAGAACACAATTGCAGCATTTTTGGGCTACAGCAGTGGAGGTTTTAGGAATAACTAGTAAATCAAAAATCAAGCAAGGTGAAGGGGAAGAACAATATAAAGAATTTTTTAGATTATCAAGTGCTTTGTTTTGTATGATAGAACAAACAAAAATTCACGAAAATTATAATAAATTTACACAACAAGAAATATGCCAAAAGATTTTAGAACTAGATAAAAAATACAACATATTAGCAATGCTTTCTGGACTTTTAGTATCTAGCAAAAACATTGAAGAATTTCAAAAAAAGATACATTATTATTTTGTAATAGACCTTGATATGAATACAAAGCGTTTAAGGATTACTGGATATAAAAAATCAGATTTTGAAAAAGCTAAAGAATATTATGATTTTTTAGAACAAAAATCAAAAAATGCAAACAATACTGATGTAGTGCTTGTATCATCAGACAAAATTAAAACACTAAGGAAAGCCTATCCTAACTATTATTTAGATAGTAGAGAATTTGTAGAAGTTATCAAAGCAGCTATCAAAGAAAACATTAAATCTTAAATTATAATTTAGATAAAAACTAATTGAAAAATGGAATTTAAAACTATATATTTATTTTAAATTCCTAAATTAAATTCTTAATATAGTTAAAACGAGTATTTAGCTTCTAATCTAGTTTTATAAGTTTTAATATTTTTCATATCGGTTTTAGTAATCGCATAATCATAAAATGCGCTAAATTTTAATTTCTTAGAATATTTATAAACAATTTTTGGCATTAATTCTATTTGCTTATATTTAGCTAAATCAAGCTTTACCCCACCATCAATTATGCTAAATAAAAAATTAAAATTATCATATTTATAAGATATATTTGAATACAAATATTCTCTTTTACCTATTCCACCATAAAATCCATCTATTATCGTTTTTCCCGAATGCAAAAGCAATCCTTTATCATGCCAAGTTACAAAACTTGCTTTATCCTTTTTACCATAATTTATATAGCCTAACTCAAAATCAAAATTCTTAAATCCGACTAGAATTTCAACGCCATAAAATATAGAATTACTTGCATTTAGAGAAGTTTTGTAATTTTGCTTTAATGATGTGCTAGTTAGTTGAGAATTAAAAGAATAATGATAACTCTTCTTATCTCCTAAATAACTTTTCAAATCCACTCCATAGAAAATAGCAAAATCATTAAGATAATCAGCACCTAAAGTAAGATTTATTAAATCATTATGATAATTAATATTTAGCCCATAAAGGTTTTGATTATAGATTTGTGATTTTAAATTCTTTGGCAGATTTGTAGCTTTCAGTGGTATTTTATAAGATATTTGATTTATTGCTTTTTCGTTTATCAAACTACTTTCACTCAAATCAAAATTATCTACAAAATACGCATTTATATTTGTATTATCTAAAGAATGATTATCAATCAAAAACGAAGTAACCAAAACCCCATCATTAAACATACTAGGCACTTTTAATCTACCAAAACTAAAGCTTGTATTAAAATTAGTATAAGTTAAATTCGCTTCTTTTAAATGAAAATTATCATTAGTTTTAATATAAGCATTATTTGAATAACTAAAAGATTTTGTATCATATCTAAACACCGCATTAGCCTTGTAATTATCAGCTAAATTTAGGCTTAATTTATAATCTAATCTAATTTTGTGTGCTGGTTGAGTTAAAGCAATATCCTTAACTCTAGTAGTATCATAGCGATACCTTAAAAACCCATCTAAATCTACATTTTTTATTGATTGTTCTAAACTAAGTGCATTGGCACAAACAGCAACTAAACTTAAAGAAATTGTTGTTTTAATATTCATTTTTATCCTTTTTTATGAGAATGATAAATATTATTAAAACAAACTTATATTTAAATTAATTATCATAATAAATATTAAATAATATGATAATTTAAATTCCAACTCCAATACTTCATAAAATAATGCAGCCATATATTAAGATTACTAAAATAAAAGAAGAGCCAATAAATACAAAAAACGAATCAAGCAACAATTCATCTTTTAAATACAAATAAAAATAATAAGCATTTGCAAATATAATAAATATAGAATTAGCAGTTATATCTAAGGCTGAAAAAGTGGTTAAATACTTAAATACAAAAATACAATAAGCGTAAAAAATTACACTCAATACGAAAATAAAAAAATCAACTTTATTAAAAAATCTTACCAATTTAAATTCCTTTTATTTTCATACTATCAAAAATAAAAGGAATTAGCTAGAAAAATTAATTTTGCACTTTTTATAATTTAATCTATTTTATATTCACACGCTACTTGATAGCCTAAATCACAAGCTTTTCTTACATATTCCTTAGCCAAGCTTTTATTGGTATAATAATAAAAGTTACCTAAGTTATTGCAAGCTATAGCCTCTCCTAAATTACAAGCTTTTTCATAAAGCATTTTCGCTCTTTCTTTATTGTTTTCTTTCGTATAATAAATATTTCCTAAATTAGTGCAAGCATTTAAATATCTTAAATTACAAGATTTTTCATAATAACTCTTTATTTCATTCATTAATGCAGGATTTTGGCTTTGCTCTAACATATACGCTATATTATGGCACGATATAGGCTCATTATTATTACAAGCTAACATATAATAATTAATCCCTTTAGTAAATTCTTCCTTACTTTTAGCACTATAAATATAAGCAGTTCCTAATTCCATACAAGCTGACATATAATTAAGCTCACAAGACTTTTCTAAATACTTAATAGATTCTGCTATTTGCATTTCTTTTGCCTTAGCAATTCCTATGTTATAACAATCATTTGCATTGTTACAAATTACTTGATTATTAGCAAAACAAGCACTAACACAAAATGCCAATACTAAAAACTTTTTCATCAACACTCCTTTTAATTTTGCGTATCTTAGCATATTTTACAAAGATTTTACATTGTAGAAATCTTAACAATTTTTTTTAGTCTATAATTAGCCCAATTTTTTAAAAAGGAAAGGTAATGGCAAGAGAAAACATTATTATAACGATACTTTTTGCTATCGTTTGTGTTGGCTTTTTGTTTTGGGGTTATAGCACCACAAATTATTATATATTCTTCACAATTGCTGCAATTTTTGGAATATTTTTAGCATTCAATATAGGTGCAAACGATGTTGCAAATGCTTTTGGAACGAGTGTTGGAGCAAAAACTCTTAGCATAAAACAAGCTTTAATAATAGCTGCTATATTTGAATTTAGCGGAGCATTTTTTGCTGGTGCTGAAGTAACTGCTACTATTAGAAGTGGTATTGTAAGCGTTAAAGAAAACATAGAACCTATGCACTTTGCTTATGTTATGATGAGTGCTTTGTGTGCTGCTAGTGTTTGGATTTTTATAGCTACTTATAAATCTTTACCAGTTAGTTCAACTCATTCAATAGTAGGCGGAATTTTAGGTGCTGCACTAGCTTTAGGTTTCATAGCCGAAAATAACGCTACTCAAGTTAGCTGGGGTGGGATAGGAACCATTGTTGCTAGTTGGTTTATATCTCCTGTATTAGGTGGGGTTTTGAGTTATTTTGTTTATTCATTAGTTTATAAATTCATTGTAGTTCCTACTAAAGAAAAAGAAAATATTTTAAAGCAAATCAAAAAAGATAAAGCAGAGTATAAAAAACAATACATAGATGAATTTATGCAAAGCGAAAAATCTAAGCAATATAGTGAGCTTTACGGCATTTTGCTTAACGAAAAAGGCGAATACGCAAATAAATTAAAAGAATTTACAAAAAAAGAAAAAGCAGTTGATGTAGCAGGATTTTTAAGCAAACGCATACCTGTTTTAGCTACTTTAATAGCTTTTGTAATTTCATCTATGTTATTTTTTAAAGCCTTAAATAATGTTGATACAGGACTTAGTCATTTTAGTATAGGATTAATCATCTTATTAATTTGTATTAGTGCTTATATAATTTGTGTAGGAATTATTAATATTATGAAAAAAGGCGAGCCAAAAAAAGCAGTAAATCGTATTTTTTCATGGTTTCAAATATTTACAGCTTGCACATTTGCCTTTTCTCACGGAGCAAACGATATTTCAAACGCAGTTGGACCATTTGCTGCGATTTTAGATATTTTACACACAAATACAATAAATCCAACTTCAGCAGTGCCTACTATTGTAATGTTAGTATTTGGCATTTCACTAGTTGCTGGGCTTTGGTTTTTAGGCAAAAGCGTTATTAAAACCGTTGGCAAAAGTCTAGCAAAAATCAAGCCTACCACAGGTTTTAGTGCCGAGTTTGCTTCAGCTATTGTAATACTTCTAGCAACTCAACTAGGAATTCCAATCAGCTCAACTCATATTCTAATAGGTGCAGTATTAGGAATTGGAGTATTTAACAAAAACGCAAATTGGAAAATGATGAAGCCAATAGGCTTAGCGTGGATGATAACCTTACCTGCTAGTGCTTTAATTTCGGCATTTTTCTTAAGCTTACTTTATTATTTATTTTAGGAGATTTAATGAATCAAATTCAAGATGATATTTTAAAGACAAAAGAAGGCAAAAAATCCTTTAAAAACGCAATCATTAGCTGTTGGCTAGGAACTGCTATGGAATATGCTGATTTTGTTTTATACGGCCTTGCAGCTGCAACCGTTTTTGGTAAAGTTTTTTACCCAGAGCAAACTCCCATAATCGCTCTAATGCTTAGTTTTGCAACCTATGGAGTTGGCTTTATTGCTAGACCTATTGGAGCTTTCTTTTTTGGTAGATTAGGAGATAAATATGGTCGTAAAGAAGTTATGATGATAACTATATTTTTAATGGGTGCAGCGACTACTTTAATAGGATTTATCCCATCTTATAATAGCATAGGCATTTTAGCACCTTTATTATTAGTAATTTTAAGATTTTTACAAGGTTTTGGAGCAGGAGCTGAACTTAGCGGTGGAGCTATTATGTTGGGTGAATATGCACCTAGCAAAAATCGTGGTTTAGTATCATCAATCATTGCACTAGGCTCTAATAGTGGGACTTTAATTGCTAGTGGAATTTGGTTTTTACTTGGATTTTTAGATGATAAAGACTTTTTAGAATGGGGCTGGAGATTGCCATTTATATTTAGCTTTTTAATAGCTGCATTTGCCTTGTATCTAAGACGCTTTGTAGGAGAAACACCTGTATTTGCAAAACAAAAAGAAAAAATGCAAAAACAACGAGAACAAAATTTAAAAACTCACAAAACCGAAAACAAAACTTTTTGGCAAAAAAACAAATCATTTTTTATTATGCTAGGTCTTAGAATGGGAGAAAACGCCCCATCTTATATAGCTCAAAGCTTTTTAGTAGGTTATGTTTATACTATTTTATTATTAGACAAACAAATAGCTACAACAGGGGTTTTAATAGCTTCATTTTTAGGATTTTTAGTTATTCCATTATCTGGATGGCTAAGCGATAAATTTGGTCGTCGCATTATGTATAGGATATTTTGCTTATTATTAATGATTTATGCAGTTCCTGCATTTATGTTACTTGATAGCAAAAATGAAATAATAGTAATTTGTGTAATTGTCGTAGGAATGTGTCTTGCATCTTTAGGGATTTTTGGAGTTCAAGCAGCTTACGGAGTTGAAATGTTTGGGTGCAAAAATCGTTATACAAAAATGGCACTAGCTAAAGAAATCGGTGGCATTTTATCAGGTGGAACTGCACCATTTTTAGCGACTTATTTTATAAATCTAACTCATAATTGGTATTTAATCGCTGCTTATTTTATATTTATGGCAGGAATTGGATTTGTTACTACATTTTTTGCTCCTGAAACTAGGGGTAGAGATTTAAATCTTATTGAAGATGCTATATGAAAATCGTAATTGACACTGATATAGGCAATGGTATTTGTGGGGCTAATACTGATGATGGCTTAGCCCTAGCACTTGCAATTGCTAGTAAAAAGATTGATTTAAAAGCAATAACAACTCTAAGCGGAAATGTGATAAATCACAAAGCTTATGCAGTCGCAAGGAATTTAATTTCTAAATTAGGGATTAAAATTCCTGTGTTTTTAGGCTCAAGTAAGGCTTTATTAGAAGATGAAACGCCGTGGAGAAAAAGACTTGATGAGAGTGTTTATAATTTTAAATTAGAACACTTATGGCAAGATTTTACACCTATTAAACTTTATAAAAACGCTAAATTAAACGCTGTTTATAAATTATGCGAATTAGCAAGAGTTTATAAAAATGAGCTTATTGTTTGTGCTATTGGACCACTTACAAACATAGCTCAAGCTTGTATTTTAGATAATGAGTTTGCAAAAAATGTAAAAGAGATTTTAATTATGGGCGGGGTATTTGATATGAGTAAATACCCTAAAGATACTAATTTTGGTTTTGACCCAGAAGCTGCTAGGATTGTGCTAAGAAGTGGAGCAAAAATCACTCTAGCACCTTACAATATCACAATGCAAACTAGCCTAACCCATAAAGATTTAGAAGAAATAAAAGCAATTAATAATAAATTATGTGATTTTTTATATACAAGTATTAAGCCTTGGATAAGTTATGCAGAGCTTACAAGAAATAGCATTGGCACTTGGATACACGATGCTTTAATAATTGCATACTTGCTAGATTCTAGCATTTGTAAAAGCGATGAATATTATGTAGATATAGAAACTTGTGGCGAAGCAAGGGGCAAAAGCTTAAGATATGATAAAAATCTTAATATGAATATAGGCATTGATTTAAGCAAGTTAAGCCTAGTAAAGGTTTTAAAAGATATTGATAATGAAAAATTATTAAAGCTAATAAAGGCAACTTTAAATGAATTTAGCAATTGATATAGGCTCAAATACTCTTAAAATAGCTGTATTTGATAAGGTTTTAAAAAACTACGAAAAGGTCTTAAACTTAGGACTATTTTATGAAAACGAGTGTATAAATGATGAAGGAATTAAGGTCTTAATCAATGCACTTGATGAGCTAAATTATGATTTAAGCAAGGCAAAAGTAGTTGCTACTGCAATTTTTAGAAAAAGTAAAAATGCTGATTTAATAGCTAATATGCTTTATCAAAAATACGGCTTTAAATTAAAAATATTAAGCCAAAACGAAGAAGCAAGGCTTACTAGATTAGGGGTTGGAATTTCAATTCAAGGTGATTTTACTTTAGTAGATGTTGGTGGGTATTCAACAGAAATTACAAGTAATGATAAAAAATTATTACTTGATATAGGACTTTTATCTTTTTATAAAAGCGTAAAAGAAAAAAACTTAGATATTAAAGACTACGCATATACACTTTTAAACCCTTATAAAAACGAGCTTAAAAGCTATCCAAGACCAATTGTTCTAGCATCAAAAACGGGAATATTTGCAAAAAGTATTGCAAAAAATATTGCTTATAAAGATATTGATGATTTAGAGTTTCATAATAGCATTGTAAATAAAGATGAATTATATAAGTTAATTGATTTTATTAATACAAATAATGCCGAAAAAAGAGATTTAATGCTAGGAGTTAATAGAGATTTTGCAGTGCTTTGCGGGGCTTATTTTATTGATACTTTATTTGATGATTTTGAATTTATCATTTCAGCTTATGGGCTTAAAGAAGGAATTTTATTAGGAGAATAGTATGAAAAAATTATGGGGCGGTAGATTTAGCCAAGCTACGGATAAATTAGTAGAAAATTACACAGCGACTTTGCCACTTGAAAACAGACTTGCTTTAATAGATATAAAAGGAAGCATAGCACACGCAAAAATGCTTGAGCGTCAAAAAATCATAAACTCTCAAGAATTAGCAGAGATTTTAAAAGGCTTAGAAATTATTCAAAACGAATTTATAGAAAATAAATTTGAGTTTAATATAAGCGATGAAGATATTCATATGGCTATTGAAAAAAGACTTAGTATTTTAATAGGTGCAAGTGCTGGCAAACTTCACACTGCAAGAAGTAGAAACGACCAAACCGCACTAGATGGAATATTACAAATGAAAGAATTTGTATTAGGAATTAAAACTAATTTAAAAGAATTAATGCAAGAGATTTTAAACCAAGCTAAGATAAATTTAGACTTAATTATGCCAGGCTTTACCCATCTTCAAACCGCTCAACCGATTTTATATTCGCATTGGATAATGGCGTATTTTTGGATGTTTAAAAGAGATTATGATAGATTTTTAAATCTATACAACTCATTAAATGAATGTCCGTTAGGCTCGGCTGCACTTGCAGGGACTACTTTTAATATAGATAGATTTTTTAGCGCAAATGAACTTGGCTTTGCAAAGCCAAGTGAAAATAGTATTGATAGTGTTAGCAATAGAGATTATATGCT
Source organism: Campylobacter sp. RM12654 (assembly GCF_020137585.1). Classification (NCBI taxonomy): domain Bacteria; kingdom Pseudomonadati; phylum Campylobacterota; class Epsilonproteobacteria; order Campylobacterales; family Campylobacteraceae; genus Campylobacter; species Campylobacter sp. RM12654. The sequence goes on along the minus strand of NZ_JACGAR010000002.1, from coordinate 1,563 downwards.
TGAGTTTTGTAGTGTTAGTGCAATTTGTTTTAGCCATCTTTCACGCCTTTGTGAAGAGCTAATTATTTTTAATTCAAATGATTATAAATTCATTGAGCTAAGTGATGATTTTTGCACGGGTTCAAGCATAATGCCACAGAAAAAAAATCCCGATGTATGCGAAAAAATGCGTGGCAAAACAGGTAGAATTTATGGCAATCTAATCTCAATGCTAACTATTATGAAAGGTTTGCCACTAGCTTATAATACCGATATGAGCGAAGATAAAGCAAGTGTTTATGATACTCAAGATACCATAAAAGATAGTCTAATAATAATTACAAAACTAATTGCAAAAATGAAACCAATTAAAGAAAATATGCTAAGAGCAGCTGCTAATGGATATTCAAATGCTACTGATTTGGCTGATTATTTAGCTAAAAAAGGTGTGCCATTTAGAAAAGCTCACGAAATTACGGGAAAATTAGTAAGCTATGCAATCTCAAAAAAACTTAAATTAGATGAATTAAGCTTAGATGAATTAAGGCTTGAGTGTGATTTAATTGAAGATGATATTTATAAAGCAATTGATTTAAAAACTTGCGTTGATTTAAGAAATTCTTATGGTGGGACATCAGAAAACGCAGTAAAAACCCAACTCCTAAACGCTCAAAAAACATTAGAAAATCTAGGAATTTAATTTGAAACTATGTTTAAAGATAGTAAAAGCTATCTTTAAACTTGCAATTTATTATCTTAATAATTAAGCTTTTTATTTATATCTAATCATATTTTAAATTCATAAAACCTAGATTATAACAAATCACAATGCAACTAAAATATCAACCTAAAGGAGCAAAAAGAATTTGTAATTTTATCTTAGTATTAAAGCAATCTAAGTTATATTCTAGTGTTTTATACCCTAAACTACCATCAAAAAGTGGATATATAAGCCAAACTTCACTAACTTTAAAAGCTATTGCATAGGCAAATAATTGATATAAATCAGCTTGGCTAATATCACTTAACTTATTTATGATTTTATACTTTGTATCAGCGATGATTGTTTTATCTTTAAGCTCAATTAAAATATCAGGTCGCATTAAACAACGCTCATTTTGACCATCTTTTATTAAGTGTTTTTTTAATAATTGAGCACTTATTTTTATATTTGGATTGTGTTTTTTAAGCATAAAAGCTACATAATCTTCAAAAAGTCTATTCATATCAAAAAGCAAAGCATAAGCGTTATTATCCCCCGCAAACGAAATATTAAAGTAACTATAAAAATTATGCAATATCTTAAATCTAAATCAAAATTAAAAAGTAGAAAATGATAAATATTTTTAATAAGGTAGTAATTTAAAACAATCATAAATATTTTTTATGCTAGTTTTTTGATTTTATTTGATTTTTATAAAAAAGGTGCTAAGGATAGCACCTTTTTTGTTATTACAAATAATCTTTAAAACTATTGTAATAATTTAGTCGTTTTTAAGGCGACAAGCACCTTAAAAACTCCATTCATTAACGCAATAATCTTTAATGCGTTTTTAAAGATAGCCGAAGCTATCTTTAAAACTA